>CAZOSR010000162.1:2011-4740 GCA_964582445.1 uncultured Coriobacteriaceae bacterium
CATCAGGTGCAGGGCTGTTGAACTCGTTGGCCTTCGCGATTTCCTCGTCGGCATCCGTGTCCACGGACACCACCTTGATTTCCCAATCACCGATCAGTGCAGTCGACCCCACCGGCAGCGGGGCCTCCCGCATGCCTGGCTTCACCTCTTCTTCGGCAACTGGACTGTCATCCGCTGTGTCATCCTGTTCACTTGCTGCTGGCGGATCCTTCTCGATTACCGTGGCCCCACTGCCATCAGCGGGGCCGGTGCATCCAGTCGCCACAAGCAGAAGCGCTAACAGGCACGCGGCCAGCAACATCTTCGCATTCGACATGGGTACCCTCCAGAATGGCTCCGACTGTCTGGGCTACTCGCCCAGGTTCGCGGAGTCTGCGGTGTCTAGGACTTCACCCGTGTTCATGTCCACGAAGTTGACCACGACGTGATTGTCCTCGGGACTGACGCCGTTGAACGCCTGGTAGTACATACCGGAGAAGTAGAAGACGATTACCGACAGGGTGTCCCATTCGCTGTATTTCGTGGGGTCGACCTGCACCGTGAACTCGCTCATGTCCTCGTTGTACGAGATCTTCTGGAACGACTCTATGGCTTCTTCGCCGTTGAGCATGTCGTCCAGGCTGGTGTCGACCGTGGCCTTGTAGCTCTCCAGGACCTCACGATGCTGAGCCTTCGTCATTGTGTATGTGACAGATCCGTCAGCATTGAATACGACGTTCTTGAAGCCCTTCTCTTCTGCCCCAGCCCGAACGTCTTCTTCAGTAGTGTCCTCGAAGTACGATGCGGGCAAGGTGACGTCGACCGTGAGGAGATTCTCGTCCACTTCGATGGCACCGCCATCAGTCTCGGTCGACTCAGCCGATGCCTGCTTGTCTGTCGCAACCTCGCTGCTCCCGCCGGAACAGGCCGTCACTGCGAGCATCAGGCACACGATCAAGGCCATGCAGAAGATTCGCTTCATCGCTCCCCCTCAAGTGCGGTATTAAGGCGAAACTCACCGTAGCATCTTTCCCTGACATCTATCGAGCTGCTGGAAATGCGTTCCGAGTGTAGGTATTGGACCTCAAGCCCCCAACCTGCGGGAAGCCTATTTCAGCGACTGGCTTGGCTCGAACCCGAGGCCACGTCCCGTCAAGTGGTGTATGAAGCCGTCTGCGCCACCCACTTCGCCTTTCACCCTGCCATGAGCGCGGGAACCACCTCCTGATCGAGACCGTCTTCAACCGTCAGCACCGGCCGCATCGCCTTCTCGATCGACTCCGCCGACATGTAGCGTCGGGTGATCTGCCACTCGTCGTGCTGTTCGGAGAGCACCGCGCCGACCAAGCGGACGATGCTTTGCCGGTCCGGGAAGATGCCGACGACGTCGCTTCTGCGTCTGATCTCGCGGTTGAGCCGCTCCTGAGGGTTGTTGCTCCAGATCTGGCGCCAATGGCAGGTCGGGAAAGTCGAGAACGCCGTGATATCAGGCCCCGCCTCCTCGAGCATGTTCGCCACGTCGGGGAACTTGGCTTCGAGCTGCTCGACGACGCGTTCGAGCTGGGCTTCCACCTCGTGCGCATCGGGTTGCGCGAAGATCGTGCGTATCATGGTGGCGACGAAGGGCTGCGCCGACTTCGGCACGCGGCAGAGCACGTTTCGCATGAAGTGGGTGCGGCACCGCTGCCAGGCCGCACCGGGCAGCGTGGCCTCGATCGCTGAGACCAGTCCTTTGTGGGAGTCCGATATCACGAGGCGCACGCCGGAGAGCCCCCGTGCGACAAGCCCGCGCAGGAACGCCGTCCAGGAGGCTCCGCTCTCCTCGGTGAAGATGTCGAGCCCCACGATCTCGCGGTGTCCTTCCGCGTCGACTGCAGTCGCCACGATGCAGGCGACCTTGACGACTCGCCCGCTCTCGCGCACCCGGATCGCGAGGGCGTCGACCCACAGGTACGGGTAGACGCCGCCGTCCAGAGGGCGGTTCTTGAAGGATGCGACCTCATCGTCCAGGGTCTTGGCCAGGCGTGAGACCTGTGATCTTGAGATGCCTTCGATGCCAAGCGTCCTGACCAGACCGTCGACGCGTCTGGTGGAGACTCCCCTCACGTAGCACTCCGCGATCACGGCCACGAGTGCCCGTTCGGCGCGACGCCGGTTCTCGAGCAGCCAGTCGGGGTAGTAGCTGCCCTCGCGCAGCTTCGGCACGGAAAGAGGGATCGTGCCCACCCGCGTGTCGAGTTCGCGTTCCCGGTAGCCGTTTCTGCGGTTGACGCGCTCGGCGCTGCGCTCTCCATACGGCGCGCCACAGAGCGCGTCGGCTTCCGCGCCCATCAGTTCCTCGGCGAACACCCTGAGCATCTCGCGCATCAGATCGAGATCGGCGTCCTCCAGAGTCTTGCGTAGCCAGTCCAGTCGGTCCATCTTGTCCTTGGTCACTGTCTTCTCCTCAATTCCGGGTCTCATCACCCTCGAGGATGGAGCAGTGGCCACCTGTTTGTCAGGCGACCGTTTCAGACTCGTACACCACTACCGGGGACGTTAACGAACCCGATTGGCGAGTTCAATCACTCAGACTCAATCAAAGAGTCAAACTTCGGGAGTCCCCGAATCTGGACTCAATGTGGGCCTCAACTGCGGAGACTCTATTTAAGCGTTTGACGGTTTCTGCACGCAGAGCAAGTAGATTGCTTGTCCGTGTGCCCGACATCCTCGGAGAGGGGTGCCAAGGTTAACGTCCCCGGTAGTGGTGT
>CAZOSR010000163.1:0-4694 GCA_964582445.1 uncultured Coriobacteriaceae bacterium
TCTGCATCGGTAGGACCCGGCAGACCGACCCGCCTCAGGTGCGCCTGCCTTGACACCCTCGCCGGTGACGCAGGGCACTCCAGCAAGACCGACGGTCGCGCGCAGGGGCACGCACGCTCGATCGGATGGTATCGAAGAACGGGGGAACCATGGCCACACTGCGGGAACGCACTGTCGCTGCACTGCGACCGTACGTTGGCGACACGGTCGCCGACACATGCGTGCGCGGTACAGCACTCTCTCTCGGCAAGACCGCCGACGACCTGTCAGACGATGATCTACCGGCGCTCGAGTCAAGCATACGGCGATTGCTCGGCCCTGTGGCGCCCGCCAACGTGATCGATGGATTGCTCGCGCAGATCGAGAGGGGGTACTGATGGCTACTCCTGCAACCGCTCCCCGGAAGAACACCGTCATAACCCCGCCAACATACGTGTGGGCAGGTGTGCTCGTCGGTCTGACTGCTATCTACGCGTTCCTGAGCACGCAGATGTACGCGGACGCATTGAGCGACACAGCCTACGCCATGTCGTACTGGTTCGGCACGCTCCTGCAGGTTCTCTTTGCGGGAGTCATCATCAGCATCGCACTTCGCATCGGGCTCGATCAGGGTGTGGGAAAGCAGTGGATCCTCGTGGGCCTGGGTGTCGCAAGCTTCGCGATCGGCGACATCATCTGGACCGTGCTCGAACTCCATATGGGCCTGGACCCATACCCCAGTCTGGCCGACCCCTTCTACGTGCTCCAGTACGTGTTCTTCATAACTGCCATGGTGTTGGCTGTCCGCTCGTATCGGGAGTTGTCACCCATCCGCACACCGGTGGTGATAGCGGCCGTGGTCGCAGTCATCCTCGGCATCGTCGTATACGCGGCACTCCTCGGCCCGTACATCTTCCCTGCCGGCACCGCCGAACTCGGATTCTGGGGACTGATCGTCAGCACGCTCTATCCGCTTGGTGACGTGTTCTTCATGCTGGCGCCAGCTCTGGCTCTCGCACTGGTCATCCGTCAGCTGGGTGCTGGACGTCTCGGCTGGCCGTGGTGGATCGTGATTCTCGGTGCTGTCATCTACGCGGTCACCGACTCTGTCTACGCATACGCCGACTGGTCGGGCGCTGGCCTGACCGCCGCACTCGAGATGGGATGGGCTGCGGCGAACCTCACGTTCGCGATTGCGGCTCTGGTAGCACGGGACGTGTACCGGGTACGGTAGGCGTCCGGGGAGCTACCCGCACGTCAGCGACCGACGGGCGCCGGCTCACCGGCGCCCGTCGCCGTGCTTGTAGTAGTTCCTGATCGTGCGAGCCATGATCTTGTCCTCGCGCTTCCTCTCCAGTCGCGCGCGGACGTCGATTTGCGCATTCACCGATGCGATCTCGGCCTGCAGCTCCCTGAAGCTCGCCAGCCGACGCTCGGGGAGCTCGCCCCGGGCCACCGCCGCCTCCACCGCACATCCGGGCTCACCCTCATGGCGACAATCACGGAATCGGCACTCTGCTGCAAGTCCGTCGATATCCGAGAAGGCCTGCGCAAGCCCTTCGGTCGAATCCCACATACCTACCGCGCGCAGACCGGGTGTGTCGATGATCAGTCCACCTCCCGGTACCACGATGAGCTCCCGCGAAACGGTGGTGTGGCGCCCCCGGCCGTCGGCGACACGCACCGCGCGGGTCTCCTGCAACTCGGATCCTATGAGCGCGTTAACAAGCGTGGACTTCCCGGAGCCAGAGGGGCCGATGAGCACAGCCGTGCGACCTCCGGCAAGGTACGCGCCGATGGTTTCCACGCCTACCCCATCCGTCGCGCTCGTCACGTGCACATCAACACCCGGTGCGATCTCGCTCACGTCATTCAGCGCGGACTCCGCGTCAGCACACAGATCAGCCTTGGTGAGCACGATCACGGGCAGTGCACCGCTGTCCCAAACCAGGGCCAACTCACGCTCCAATCGCGCCAGATTGGGCTCGTCCGCAAGCGGGTGAGTGATGAACACTATGTCGACGTTTGCGGCAAGAACCTGCACGCGCGCGGAGCGTCCAGGGTCGCGGCGCATGATCGCAGTCGACCGCGCCAGCACCACCTCGACGAGCGGCTCACCCTCATCGCCGCCAACCAGCACCCAATCGCCCACGACCGGCAGACCGCCATCGGCAGCGCTCTTGATCAGTCGCGTCGCGGGGCGAGCGACCTCCAGCCCCGTGCCGGTCTGCACGAACGCGAACCCGCGATCCGAGCGGATCACGCGACCCGGGACGAGGTGCCCAGGATGTACAGCGGCAAGCGCGGCCACCGCCGGTGAGTACCCTAGATCGGCAAGCGTCACGCCAGCGTCCGTCATGCTGGATCACCCGGCGCTGCTGCCTCCACGTCCCCGTGGGGAATGTGGACCGTGAAGGTCGACCCCTGACCGACCACGCTGTGCACGTCCAACCTATAGCCGAGTGCGTCACACAGCTCCCGACATATGGCCAGTCCCAGGCCAACGCCTGATGGATAAGGTGCGCCCGCGCCCATCACCTGCTCGAAGGCCTCGAAGATGCGCTCCTGGTCGGCTGGAGCGATGCCGATGCCGGTATCGATCACACTCACGATCGCCTCGTGGTCCCCGGCCTCCAAGCGCACTTCCACCGAACCGCCAGGCTCGGTGAACTTGATGGCGTTTGTGATGAGGTTGCGGGCGATCTGCCCCAGTTTGTCCGCGTCGGTGTTGAGCACGACCGATTCCGCGCACGCACAACCCAGAAAGACACCTCGCTCGGCCGCGATGACCTCCAACGGAGCGACCACTTGTGCGAGCACCTCCCGGAGGTCGACCGACGCGCATATCATCGCCCCGCGCCTCGCCTCGCCCCGCGCCATCTCAAGTATCGAGTCGACGATAGTCAGAAGTTGCCGGCCCGATGTCCGCACGAAATCGAGCTGCCGTTGCTGCTCCACGTTGAGCGGACCCGGGGTCTCCTTCATGAGAATCTCGGTGAATCCGAGTATCGAGTTGAGCGGCGTACGCAGTTCGTGACTCACGCTCGCAATCAGTCGTTGAGCAGTCTCGTTGGCCGTCTGCAACTCCCTATTCAGTGCCAGGAGTTCGCCGGTCCGCCGATCCACCTGCTCCTCGAGGTCCTCCCGGTACTGCTCCAACTCCCGCTCTGAAGCGACCTGCGTGGAGATGTCCTGGAACGCTACAACCGCCTGCGGCGGGAGATGCTCGCCCGCCAGGAGCGGCGTTGCGCTCAGTGAGAACCACCGCTCCTGACCCTCGATCTCAACAGCCATCCTCTCCATGTGAACGGGCGCGGTGCTGACAGCCGCAACTACCGCGGACCGCAGTCCCGGCATCACGGTCATCGACGCCCTGTCGTCCATGGTGTGTACGAACAGCCGCGCCTCGCCGTTGGCAAACCAGACACCACCGTCCCTGTCGGCCACCATCACGCCTGCCGGCGCCGTATCCACAACATTGAGCAGTAGTTCGTGTTCACGCCGCGTGGCCTCGCGCGCCTGTTGGGCGACCGCAAGCTGTTCGACGGTCGATCGGCTGAAGAGGATGTATGCAACGAGCGGTACGAACAGGACCTCCAGGTAGTCTTCGTACGCATCGAGCGCGGCTGTGATGCCAGCATGCTCCAGGACGTTCGAGAGGCTCACGAAGACCAGGAGGCCGATGGCCGCGGCAAGCGGGTACTTCAGCCCCGCGCCGACACCACGGGAGCGGCTCGGCGTTGCCAGGAGCAGGATGAGCGCCACGCCATACCCGACGAGCGCGATGGTGTCCGCGATGGCGGTCGCGCTCATCCCGTCGCCTCCGCCTCTGGTCGACGAGCGGAGCGGTAAATGGTTGCCGCGCCGATCAGGCAGAACACTGCTGAGAATGCATGGCTGATATGCTCGAGCAGGTTCAGGAGGTCCGGGGCTGTGTACCCCTCAGCCACGGTGATGACGTAGCCGATCGCAATCGCCACGTATGACGCCGCAAACCACTGCTTGCCCTTGACGCGAAGGACGCGGTAGGTGGCCACCATGATCGGCGTGAGGAAGACCACCATCAGGATGTCGACTATCTCGCTTTCCTGATACACGAATCACTCTCCCTCGAGAGATAGATCGAGCGCCGCCGAATTCATGCAGTACCTGAGCCCCGTCGGCTCTGGCCCGTCTTCGAACACGTGCCCAAGGTGTGAGCCGCAACGCGCACATCGGATCTCCACTCGCACCATGCCGTGACTCTCATCCGGAAGCTCCTCCACGGCGTCCGGAGATACCGGCTCGTAGAAACTCGGCCAGCCGCATCCGGAGTGATACTTCGCGTCCGAGCGGAAGAGCGGGTTCCCGCATGCAGCACAACGGTATACGCCGTCGTCCTCAGTGTCGACGTACTCGCCGCTGAACGGTCGCTCGGTGCCCGCTTCGCGCAGCACCCTGTACTGCTCGGGGGACAGGATAGAGCGCCACTCTCCTGCGTCGCGCTCTACGTCATAGCGCTTCATCCGACTGCCCCCCTCGAGGTGATCTCACACAGTCGTGCGAGTCCGCGCTTCTTGTAGTACTTCTGATGGTACTTCTCGGCAGGATGGAATATGCCCGCCGATTCGATACGCGTATGCACGGGACCAAGACGGGACTCCGCCTCCAGGAGGGAAGCCTCAGCGATCGCAAGTTCCTCTGGAGTGTCATAGAAGATGATCGACGCATACTGG
>CAZOSR010000164.1:0-4654 GCA_964582445.1 uncultured Coriobacteriaceae bacterium
CTCAGGCCGATGCGCCCGCCAACGTCAGCATACGGGCGCTCGGAGACGGGTAGGCCATCGCCGAGCGCGTCGAGCAGTCGCCGGGCGCTGGGGTCCAGCTGGTGCATAGCTCAGTCCTCCGGGGCCTGGTGGCCCGTGTCACTCTACTCGTCGGTTCCGCCGGATGTCTCGGCGCACTCACCGGTCCAGCCGGGCGGCTCGTAGATGCAGTACGGCTCGGATTCCAGGTAGTCGCCCGTGATCTCCAGCGCGCGCGCCCGGCACCCGCCGCAGACGGCCTTGTACTCGCACGCGCCGCACTTGCCCTTGAGGAGCGAGTAGTCACGCAGCTCATTGAACACCTTCGACTCGGTCCAGATCCGCGAGAACGGCTGCTCCTTGACGTTGCCAAGCTGCATGTCGAAATAGCCGCACGGCTGGATGTCGCCCACATGGCTGATGAAGCAGAACGTGATGCCGCCGAGGCACCCGCGCGTCATCGCATCCAGGCCGTACTCCTCGCGGGTGACCTTCTTGCCCTCGGCCTTGGCCAGCTGCCGGATGATCCGGTAGTAGTGCGGCGAGTCGGTGGGCTTGAAGTGCAGCGGACTGGTCTTCTGGCGGTGGTAGGCCCAGGTGAGCACGCGCTCGTACTCCTCCGGCGGCAGCTCCTTGTCGAGCAGGTCGCTGCCGCGCCCCGTAGGCACGAGCATGAAGATGTGGAATGCATCGATGCCGAGTTCCTCGGCAAGGTCGTGGACCGCCTCGACCTTCGTGTGGTTGAGCGTGGTGACCGTCATGTTGATCTGCACGCCCACACCGTGGGCCTTTGCCATCTTGATGCCGGCGATGCTCGCGTCGAACGCACCCGGCTCGCCGCGGAAGGCGTCATGCTCCTCGGCGGTGGGGAAATCGATGGAGACCGAGATCCGCGGGATGCGGTGCTCGGCCATCTTGGCCGCGATGTCCTCGGTGATCAGCGTGGCGTTGGTGCCGATGACCGGCATCGCGCCCTTCTCGTGCAGGTAGTCCACGATCTCCCAGATGTCGGGCCGCATGAGCGGCTCGCCACCGGTGAGGATCACGATGGGGTTGGAGATGGTGACGATGTCGTCGATGACGGCCTTGATCTCGTCGAGCGACAGCTCGCCCTCGTAGGCGCCGAACTCCGCCGCCGCGCGGCAGTGAGCGCAGCTCAGGTTGCAGCTGCGCGTGATCTCCCACGCGATGATGCGCGGCGCCTTGACGCCCGTGCGCTCTTCGTACGCGAGCGCCTGCGGACCGCCACCGGGCCTGAAGCCCACGCTCCGCGCTCCGCCGTGCCGCTGACGGTCGGCGGGACCGCCGGGAATGCCGGCTGGATGTCCGCCCGCAGCGGACCCCGCTGCCGGGTGACCTTCGCTCGTAGCCTCCGGAAGTGACTCGCTTCGGTCACCCGTCAGCGGTATTCCGCCAGGGTGACCCGGGTGCGCAGGATGACCGGAGCGTTCCGATTCCGTAGGCCGAACGCGAAGGTCGTCCTGCGCGCCCGACCCCCCTACCGGCATGCCGATCGCGGTCTGCCCGCAGCCGGCCATCGCGTCGGCGAGCTCTTGCTCCGTGATCGTCGGATCGCTCTCGCCGAACTCAGCCTCGAGCTCGAGATCCGGACGTGCATCGGCGTTCCCTACGTTGTCCGCCATCTACTTGCCCTCCCTGAGCCACGCCGCTGCGTCCTTGGCGTGGTAGGTGATGATCATGTCTGCACCGGCACGCTTCATGGAAAGCAGGGTCTCGAGCACCACACGCTTCTCATCGATCCAGCCGTTGAGGGCCGCAGCCTTCACCATCGCATACTCGCCGCTCACGTTGTACGCGCAGGTGGGGTACTCGAACTCCTCCTTCACCCGGCGCACGATGTCGAGGTACGCCAGTGCCGGTTTCACCATCACGATATCCGCGCCCTCGGCTATGTCGAGCGCCGTCTCGCGGAGCGCCTCATCGCTGTTGGCCGGGTCCATCTGGTAGGCACGACGGTCCCCGAACGACGGCGCGCTGTCGGCAGCGTCGCGGAACGGGCCGTAGTAGCCGCTCGAGTACTTGGCCGAGTACGCCATGACCGGCACGTTCTCGAAGCCCTCGGCATCCAGCGCCGAGCGGATCGCGCCGATGCGCCCGTCCATCATGTCCGATGGCGCAACGATATCCGCACCGGCCTCGGCGTGGCTCACTGCCGTCTGTGCAAGCATCTCCAGCGTGACGTCGTTCATCACGTAGCCGTCGTCGTCGAGGATGCCGCAGTGCCCGTGGCTCGTGTACTCGCACATGCACACATCGGTGATGACGGTGAACTCGGGATCGTGTGCCTTGATGGCCCTGATCGCCTGCTGGACGATGCCCTCCTCGGCGTACGCGCCGCTGCCGGCCTCGTCTTTGACCGAGGGGATGCCGAACAAGATGACGGCCGGCACACCAAGGGCCTTGAGGCTGTCGATCTCGGCAGGTAGCTGGTCAAGTGAAATGTTGAACACGCCCGGCATCGAGGGCACCTCACGGCGCACACCGGTACCGAACTCCACGAAGAGCGGGTAGATGAGGTCGCTTGCGTCCAGCGTGGTCTCACGCATAAGCGAGCGCAGCGTCTCGGTGCGACGCATGCGGCGGGGGCGATACGCGGGGAACTCCATGGTGCCTCCTCGGTCGACTGAAGCTGGTGCGGTGTCTCCGCCGCTACACGGCGGTCTCGGTTGCGGAATCGCCGGTGCCAGCAGCGGGTTCGCCGGGACTCGATGCACCCTGCGAACCTGCCGGACGCTGAGTCTGCTGTAGGGCCGCCATGAACTGGCCCTGCATGCTCTGGAGCACGATGTCCTGCGCCGAGCGGTCCTGGCCCGTCACGTGTCTGACGTACTGGGAGAAACGCCTGACCGCAACGATCGCGGTGATCGCGATGACCACCCAGAACGCCATCTGGACAAACACGTACACGATCTGGCCGTACTGAGCGAACCAGGCGATGAACCCGGATGTCGTGCTCACCGTTGCTCACGTCCTTCCCGGTCGGCAACCGTCCCTCAAGCAACCAGGGCGCCGCATAGTCGCGGACGCCCCGGCAGTGTGTGTCTGGTGGAGATGAGCGGGCTCGAACCGCCGACCTCTGCGTTGCGAACGCAGCGCTCTCCCAGCTGAGCTACATCCCCATCTTCCGCGACCGGTCCAGCCAGGGCCGGGCGCAGATGTATACAATGCCGAGCGATGCTCGCTTTGTCAATCGTGCGCGACACCCCTATCTGCGTCGCGCAGACCCTCACCCTTCGTACGCGTCAAGAGCCGACACGAGCGCTGCCGCGGTGTACTCGGCAGGCTCCACATCGACCCTGAGACCCGCTTCGCGCGCCGCCCGGCCGGCGATCGGACCGATCACGGCAACGACCATCGCATCACGGTCTACCGCACCGGCGAGCTGCAGGAAGCCCCGCACCGTCGACGGCGACGTGAAGGTCACCGCATCGGCCTCGCCGCGCTGCAACCGCTCGAGCACCGCGGAGTCTCCGGGCCCGGTGACCGTCCGGTATACCGGTATCACATCCACTCGCGCGCCCTGTGCGCGGAGACCGTCGGGCAGAACCTCACGCGCTTCGAGTGCGCGTGGCAGCAGCACGCGCGTGCCTTCACCGACACCACGCTCGCACAGCCCCTCGAGCACCCCTTCGCCCACGTACTCGTCCGGCACGAAATCTGGCTCGATACCGTGCGCACGGAGCGCCACGGCGGTGGCGGGTCCGACAGCCCCCACACGAAGCCCGTGCAGGTGCCGGGCGTCCAGGTCTGCAAGCGCCATGTGGGCGAAGAACCGCGTCACCGCATTGGCCGAGGTGAAGACCACCCACGCGTACACGTCGATGTTCCGGAGCGCCTCGTCGAGCGGCGCGGTATCAGGCGGATCGATGATCTCGATCGACGGGAAGACGAGCGCCTCCGCACCCGCAGACTCGAGCAGGCCTACGAGCGCGCCTGCCTGCTCGCGCGAGCGAGTCACCACGACCCGCTTCCCGGCCAGCCAGCCCATTGCGTCCCTCGCTTCCGGATCAGGTGCCGAGCAGCGTGTCGACCGAGCCGTCCGGTGTCGCCTCGCGGATCTCGGCGAGGATGGCATCCGCGCCGAGCGACCGCAGGACCTCGACCATCGCCTCGCCGAGCGCCTCGGGCTCGCCTGCGTCGCCGCACATCTGGTGCCGGATGATGCGCTCCCCGTCCACGGAGCCCACCATCGCGTCCATCGTGAGCGTGCCCTCCTCGTAGCGCGCATACGCGCCGATGGGCACCTGGCAGCCGCCCTCAAGCCGACGCATGACCACACGCTCGGCGGTCACACACTCCATCGTCTCGGGATGACCGATCCTCTCCAGGGCGTGCAGCATGTACTCATCGTCCTCGCGGATCTCGATGCCGATGGCGCCCTGTCCGACTGCCGGCACCATCTGGGTCACCGGAATGTAGCTTGTGATGCGATCGGCCCAACCCATGCGCGTGATACCGGCGGAAGCAAGGATGACCGCGTCGACCTCACCCGTCTCGGCCTTGCGCATACGCGTGTCGAGGTTGCCGCGCACGTCCACGATCTCCAGGTCCGCTCGCATGTGCACCACCTGCGAGCGGCGCCGGAGACTCGATGTGCCGAGTCTGGCACCCTGCG
>CAZOSR010000165.1:0-994 GCA_964582445.1 uncultured Coriobacteriaceae bacterium
GATCGACGGCTTCAGGCGGACGACCTCCAGTCACGAATGGTGCTGCAGGTACACGACGAGCTGGTCTTTGAGACGCCAGCTGCCGAACTCGAGCGGCTGACCGCGATGGTGCGCGAGGTCATGGCGGGGGTCGCAGACCTGCGTGTGCCGCTGGACGTAGGGGTGAATGCAGGCCCGAACTGGGCCGAGGCCAAGTAGCCGAGGGCGGGGGGATCGTGCGGCGCCGGATCCTGATCGTCGACGACGAGGCGACGATCCGAGAGGTGGTCAGGCTCAACCTCCGGGCTGAGGGCTATGAAGTCACGCCCGCGGAGGACATGGCGAGCGCGCTCAGCGCGTTCGATGGGGGCCATTTCGCGCTAGCCATCCTCGATGTGATGCTGCCCGATGGTGACGGGTTCGAACTCGCTCGCGCCATCCGTGCACGCTCGGACATCCCGATCATGATGCTCTCAGCCCGGGGTACCGATGTCGACAAGGCGGTGGGCCTCGGACTTGGCGCGGACGACTACATGACCAAGCCGTTCAGCCCCGTCGAGTTGGTTGCGCGCGTCAAAGCGCACCTGCGTCGGTATGCGCGCACGGCACCTCAGGGTTCAGAGGCACCGCAAGACACCGAGTGCGCCGTCGTGTGTGCCGGACCGGTGGAGATCGACCCGGAGCGCCGCAAGGTGCGCGTGCGTGGCCACGAGGTCGAGCTTACGGTCAAGGAGTTCGATATCCTTCGCATGCTCGCCGAGCACCCCGGACGCGTGTACACGAAGGCGCAGATCTACGAGTGCGTCTGGGGCGACGAGCCCTTCGGCGACCTGTCCACCGTTCAAGTGCACATCCGCCGCCTTCGCACGAAGATCGAACAGGCCCCGGAGGAGCCCACGCTCGTCACGACGGTCTGGGGCATAGGCTATCGCTTCGAAGAGGGTGTCTAGCGTGGCGTGGGACGTCGCCCTCGCGGTCGGCGTCGCGCTGTTCGTTGGTGTCGCGCTGGGTGTTG
>CAZOSR010000165.1:1004-4631 GCA_964582445.1 uncultured Coriobacteriaceae bacterium
CCGTCGCGCGGTCGCTCGCGGACGCGCCGGATACGAGAAGGCACAGCCGAGCTTGCACGGGGGAACCTCGGGCACCGGATCATCCTTCCCGGCGAAGATGATGCGGCGAAGATTGCCGTGGACGTCAACGCGCTGGCCGATGCGTTCCAGCGCGAGCGTGAGACCGCCGGCGCCCGGGATGCCGCGCAGCGGCAACTCCTGGCGAACATCTCGCATGATCTGCGCACGCCTATCACCTCGATCGCGGGATACGTGGACGCCCTCCAGCGAGGACTCGGTGATGATCCGGGGCGATACCTGGGCGTTATTGCGTCCAAGACCGAGGATCTGGCGCAGCTCACCGATGATCTGTTCTACGAGGCCCGCCTTGATGCCGGTGACCTTGATCTCACGCGCGTGCGGTTCGACCTGGCGGAGACGGTGCGGCGTTCGGTCCTCGGATTCGAACCACAGCTCACGGGCCGCGGTCTGCATGTGAGCGTGGATGTCCCCGAGACGACCTGTGAAGTCCAGGGCGATCCTTCGGCGGTAGCGCGGATTCTCGGCAATCTCCTGTCCAATGCGCTCAGGCACGGAGAGGCCATGACCGAGCTCTCGGTCGTACTTGCCGACGAGGGCGAGTGCTACGCCGTGCGACTGACAAACGATGGTGCCGATCTTCCGGCCGATATCGAGCGGCTCTTCGAGCGGGGAGTGGCCGGACGCGGCGGAGGGGCCGGACTTGGGCTGGCGATCGCACGCGAGCTGGCGGCGCGCATGGGGGCCACTGTAGGCGCCACGAAGAGTGGATCCGGACGAGCGACGTTCTCGGTGATCTTCCCGAAGCCCGAGTAGTCGCCTGCGAGTTCAGAGAATCGTAAGCAGTGCGCAAGCGCGGTGTCAGTCATGCGTCACATACTGTGCTCGGGGGAGGAGACGACATGGCTTCCATCACGCGTGAAGTCGTCATCCGCACGAACGGGCTCACCAAGCGCTTCGGAGACGCTCATGCGGTTGAAGACCTGAGCCTTACGGTGCGCCGAGGCGAGATATACGCGTTCCTGGGCCGCAATGGCGCTGGCAAGACCACCACGATCCGTCTCATGCTCGCACTCATCAAGCCCACTGCCGGGACGGTTGAGATACTCGGTCACCGGATGATGCCCAATGCTGTGCGGGCTTTTGAGCGGATCGGGTCGATGGTGGAGTCGGCCGGCGCCTACGGCAATCTTACGGTGCGCGAGAACCTCGAGATGCAGCGCAGGCTACTCGGCCTCAAACGGGGATCCTGGGTCACCGAGGTCGTGGAACTGTGTGGCCTGGGCGAGTACCTCGAGAGGCGCGTGGACACGCTCTCTCTCGGCAACAAGCAGCGCGTCGGGTTGGGACGCGCATTGCTGCACAAGCCGGAGGTCCTCATCCTTGACGAGCCCACCAACGGTCTCGATCCGGTCGGCATCGCCGACGTGCGCACGTTGCTGCGCAAGCTTGCCTTGGAGCGCGGTACCACGGTATTCCTCTCGAGCCACATCCTTTCCGAGGTGCAGCAGCTCGCCGACACCATCGGAATCATCCATGAAGGCCGCCTGCTTGAGGAGATCGGCTATCAGGAGCTGAGACGTCGCAACCGGGAGTACCTCGAGCTCCACGTTTCAGACGCCAGGCGTGCGGCGTGGGCGCTCGAGGAAGTCTGCGGTCTTACTGACTATGCGGTTCACGAAGAAGGCGTGGTGAGGGTATACGCCGGATTCGACCGTGCCGAGGAGTACAACCGGGCGCTCGTGGAAGCCGGCGTAGGTGTCATTGCGGCACACATGTCGGAAGAGAACCTCGAGGACCACTTCGTGAAGCTCACGGGCGGGAACAACGGCGATGGTCTTATAGCCGCGCAGCGGACAAAGGGGGAGTGAACCATGATGCGGGCACTTGCGGCGGAGTTCGGTAAGCTCAAGCGGGCGCGCATGCTCCTGTGGACCGCGCTCATCATCGTTGGCTACACGTCGATCGGATTGGCGACGTTCCCTGTCGTCGAGGATCTCGTAGCGTCCATGCCCGCAGGGCCGGATGCGGCGGTCAACCCGTTCGTGGCGGCGGATCTCACCGTCATCAACTGGGAGAATGCCGTGCGTTTCATAGCGATGGGCGTGTCAGGCGCCTGGGGCATTCTGCTTCTCAGTCTGATCACCGCCTACGTCTTTGGGCGCGACCTTCGTGAGGGCACGGACATCTCATCGGCAACGCTTCCGGTGCGTCGGGAAGCGTTCGTGGCCGCGAAGATGGTTGTGATCGCTGTATGGGCGGTGGCGCTCGGCGTGCTCGCGGTCTTCGCGCAGGTGGGCGTCGACCTGTTCTTCCTGGGGATCGATGGATTCCGGTGGGCCTACGTGTGGGGGGCACTGGGGGACACCCTGCTTGCGATGCTGCCGCTCTACCTCACGCTGCCGCTGGTTGCCTGGTTGTCGCTCACGCGCAAAGGTTACCTGCGTCCGATGCTCTTCGCGCTCGTGATGATGATGCTCGCCAACGGTCTGATCGGTCTTGATGCTGCAGCGTACTTCCCCTGGAGCATGCCGATCGTGCTCGCGGGGGTCACGTGGATGCCGCTCACAGGTGAGCTCACGGCCGCCTCATGGGCGATCGCGGTAGCCGTCTTCACGGTTGGGATGTACCTGGTCATCCGTCGCGTGAACCGCCCTGCCGAGAACGCGTAGGCACGTGCGATGATCCGGGCGCTCGTTGTCGAACTGACCAAGCTCAAGCGTGCGTCGTTGCCGCTATGGACGGTGGCCGCCGTGTTCGTCGCGCCCGCGCTCTCCAACGTGTTCGCCGTCGCGCAGGACTCGGGGTCGCTCAAGATGAGTTGGTCGGATTTCTTCGCACTTGCGCCGATGACTATCGGCACGTGGTGGGGCATCCTGGTGTTCGGTCTGGCCGTGGCGTACCTCTTCGGACGCGAGTACGCCGAGGGGACTGCTCCGACCATGCTGACCGCCCCGGCGCGTCGCGAGGTGTTCGTGGCGGCCAAGTTCGTCGTGTTGGCCGTGTGGGTCTTCTCGCTGGCGGCGCTCTCACTCGTTTCTCAGGCTCTCGCAGCGTCGCTCCTCGGGCTCGAGGGTTTCTCGTGGGTTGAGGTCTGGCCGGTGGCCGGGGACGTGATCACCGTTGCGCTCCTGATCTTCCTCACGTTGCCGCTGGTCGCGCTTGTTGCGGTGGCAAGCCGCGGCGTCTTCGCTCCGATGATCATCTCGGCCTTCGGTTTCTCGCTCGGCATGATCGGTGGGATCGCCGGGTGGGGTGACTGGCTGCCATGGGCCATGCCCACGGCGATCGGCGGTACGATCCTCGGGCCAGCGATTCAGAGCCGGATGCCCGAACTGACCACAGGGTCGTGGATGATCGCAGTCGGGATGTTCGTGATCGGAATCGCGGCGGTGGTGCTGTGGGTGAACCACGCGGACAGCAGGGGGTAGGGCGGTTCGGCGCTATCCCTCCCTCGCATCGGTTGCGTTGCGGTGCTATACTCTGTCGGCTACGCGTGCGCGCATAGCGCACTGTCCTATTGGCCCCCGAGAGCATGGCTGACCGGAAGACAAGCGACCGAGACGACATGGGACCGGGGCCCCGAAAGCACGGAAGGGGCCACCCGCA
>CAZOSR010000166.1:0-4628 GCA_964582445.1 uncultured Coriobacteriaceae bacterium
CTGCTCGCCGCGGCGCTCGAAGGTGCGGCCGAGGCCGGAGCGCGCACGCACACGCTTGTGGCGGCCGACACGGGTCTCGGCCCGTGTCTGGGCTGCAACGACTGCGCGGGCAGCGGCGAGTGCATCCGTCCCGACGGGTGGCGCGACGTGTTCGCCCAGCTCGATGCGGCCGACGGCATCATCGTGGCGTCACCGGTGTACTTCGCTACGGTCCCCGGCATCCTCAAGACCTTCTATGACCGCATGCAGCCGTACTGGGCTCGCACCCATGTACTCGCGCAACCGCGATCTCCTCGACGACCCGGTGCGATGCTGCTGGTGCGCGCCGGCGGCGATCCGTATGGGTTCGATGCGGCCGAGGCCACCACGCGCAGCGTACTTGCGGTCCTCGGCATCGACGTACTCGACGTCCTGAAAGTGAGCGGGCTTGATGCCCCGACCGATGCGAGCGAGCGGCCGCACGCCCTCTCCGGCGCGCGCCTGCTCGGCAGCGCGGTGGCGCTTGAGGCCCAGAGGCGACAAGAGCGGGGCTAGCGCCGTTCATCCCCCGTCCTCGACCGCAGCAGATGCGCGAGGGGTACCGTTCGTCAGCTGCGATCCCACCGCCGATGGAATAGCACGGCGCAGGTGGTCTATACTCCGAGGGTCGCGCTTTGACACGGACCTATCACCGTTCGAGAGGCAACTATGCGTTCGCCGGTTCGTCCGGCCCGCCTGGTGAAGCACCACCACATCGCAGTCGTGTTCCTCGCAGTAGCAGTCGTAGCATGCACGTTCGCCGCGTTCGCATGGGCCGAGAAGGGCGTCACCGTCGTCGTAGACGGCAGGGTCGCCTACCACAAGACAGATGCCGAGACGGTCGCCGACGTTCTTGCGGAGGTCGACATCGATCTTGCCGAGGGCGACCTTGTGAGCCCACTCCCTGAGCAGCCCGTCGCTGACGGCACTGAGATCGTGGTCCGCCAGGCGATACCCGTGACCATCGAGTGCGACGGCTCTCCGGTCGACGTCAATGTCATCGGCACCACCGTGGCCGACGCTCTCGTCGCTGCAGGAATCGATCCCTCGGCAGGCGTGGTTGTCGAGCCCCCACTGGACGCGCAACTCTCCGCAGAGATGACCATCACGGCCACCGAGGTCTTCGTTCGCATCATGAAGGAAGACGCTGCCGTGGCGTTTCCAACGGTCGAGGAGCCCGATCCGAACCGGTATGTGGGTGAGCGTGAGGTCGTGCAGGAAGGTGTCGACGGGCGAGCTGTCCGCGTGTACCAGCTTGTGATGCAGGGTGATGTGGAGACCACGCGTACGGTGAAGGCCGAAGAGGTCCTTGTCGAACCTGTGCCGTCGGTAGTCAAGGTCGGCACGAAGCCGCGTCCCGCACCCGCGGCACCCCGGGTACCCCGGCTTGCGAGTACTGGCGCCCAGATTCCCGTTGGTGCCAACGCCGCGGTGGCCGCTCCTTCCGCGGGTGAGACCATGCAGGTCACCGCGACCGCGTACACACCCTGGGATCCCGGCTGCGGTGGTATCTCGGTGATAGAGCGCAAGATCGCGATGCTTGGGATTCCGGCTGGATGGGGCGTTATCGCGGTGGACCCATCGGTCATACCGCTTGGCACCAAGCTCTACGTGCCCGGTTACGGCTATGCCTATGCTGCTGACACCGGTGGCGCCATCAAGGGCGACAGGATCGACGTCTGCTACTGGTCGGGCGGTCCCTCGGTGGCCCGCTCAGCCGCGTTGGGGTGGGGCCGTCGCAGCGTGACGGTCACGATCCTCGCCGACTAGATCACGGGAGCGCGCGTGCCACACTCCAGGCTGGCCCACCCGCGAGCCACGATCGCCATGCTCGAGCGCCACGGTCTCTACACGCGCAAGGCGCTGGGGCAACACTTCCTTATCGATGACAACATCGTCGGGCGCATCATCTCGGCGGCCGAAATCGAACCTGGAGAGCCGGTGCTGGAGATCGGTCCTGGCATCGGAACGCTCACGGATGCACTGCTCGCGGCCGGTGCGGTGGTCGTAGCCGTCGAGTACGACGACCGGTTGCTGCCGGTCCTTGCGGAACTGGCTCAGGAGCGCGGCGATCTGACTGTCGTGCATGCCGATGCGTTAACGGTGTCCATGGATGCGCTCACCGCGCAGGCGATGCCCCCGCGCGCGCTTGTTGCGAACCTCCCGTACGCCGTGGCCGCTACTGTGGTGCTCCGGTTCTTTCAGGAGTTGCCGCCGCTGGAGCGCGCGGTCGTCATGGTGCAGGCGGAGGTGGCCGATCGCA
The DNA here is from genome assembly GCA_964582445.1 of uncultured Coriobacteriaceae bacterium. Taxonomy (GTDB): domain Bacteria; phylum Actinomycetota; class Coriobacteriia; order Anaerosomatales; family Anaerosomataceae; genus Anaerosoma. The sequence goes on from CAZOSR010000166.1 coordinate 2,282, forward strand.
TGGCCGCTGCCCCTGGCACGAAGGCCTACGGCGCCTACACCGTCAAGTTAGGACTCCACGCGCGAGTGGTGGGCAGGTTCCCGGTGCCGCGGTCGTGCTTCCTGCCGCCGCCCCGTGTGGACTCGGCGGTCATCACGCTCGTGCGTGAGGAGCACTCGACGGATCCCGCATCCATCGAGGCCGCCTCCCGTGCGGCAGACGCCGCCTTCACACAGCGGCGCAAGACGCTGCGCAATTCCCTCGCGGCCGGTCTGAATGTGGGAACGGAGGAGGCTGAGGCCGTGCTTGCGGAGGCGGGGATCGATCCGGCGGTGCGGGCGGAGACGCTTGAGATCCAGCGATTCCTTGAGCTCGGAGCAGCACTACGCAACCGCATCTGAGTTGTTCTGAGTGCCATTCTTCTGTATAATGGCGCTCTTCGAGGAGGTTGATGCATGGATACCATGAATCAGGTGCAAGTGGTCGGTCGCATACGCACCGATCTCGAGGCCATGATGGGCGAACGCATGAAGCTCAAGGCCAACATGGGCCGCTCCAAGATCCTTGAACGGGAGGGCGTGCTCGAGCAGACTCATCCGGCACTGTTCGTACTGAAGATCGACGAGAAGCGCGGTCGCACTGCGCGTGTATCGTACAGCTACGTCGACATCCTCACCGGCACTGTGGAGTTGACTGATTGCGATACCGGCGAGTGCATCTTTCCCTGGCTCAACTAGAGGACAGATGACAACGCTTTCCACCGATGCGCGGGGTCCGGTACCCCGCGTTTCGCATGTCCGGGGACACGAATGAGCGGGTCCCTGCTGCGTGTAAGCGCTCCCGCAAAGGTGAATCTCCATCTCGGCGTTGGCCCCCTGGGAGCCGATGGGTACCATCCGGTGGAGACTGTCATGCACACGCTCGAGCTCGCCGATACCGTGACGATCCATCCCGCGGTCGGACTGGAGTTCACCTGCAGTCCGGACCTGGGCCTCTCGCACGAATCCAATCTCGCGTATCGTGCCGCACGCTCGATGGAAGAGCGGTTCGGCCGCACGCTCGCCGTTTCCATCAGCGTTGAGAAGCGTATACCGGCCGGTGCGGGCCTCGGCGGGGCTAGTGCGGACGCGGCTGCTGTGATCGCGGGCCTGGCCGCGCTGTGGGGTCTCGACGGCGCGGGGCCTGAGCTTGCGGCGGTGGCTCGTGCGCTCGGCGCCGATGTACCGTTCTTCCTCACCGGTGGCGCGGCGCGCCTCACCGGTCGTGGCGACGTGCTGGCGTACACGCTCCCGCCGCTCGAAGCACCGGTAGTCGTCGTTCGGCCGTCCCAGCCGGTGTCCACCGCCGAGGCATATCGTGCGTTCGACGCGTCTCCTGCCGCCATGGCACACGACTCTGCCGCGCTCGAGAGCGCGCTTCGTGCGGGGGACGCAGCTGCAGTGGCCGTGTCGCTCTACAACGCGATGACGCCATCGTCAGCCGGTCTCGTCCCTCTGATAGATGATGCGCTCGCGCTCGTCCGCACGTCTCCCGGCGTGCTCGGCGCTGAGATGTCGGGGAGCGGCTCGGCGGTGTTCGGCATCTGTGCTTCCGCAGGCGATGCCGAGCGATGCGCCGCCGATGCGCGTAGCGCTGGCTTCTGGGCCTCGGCCACAGGTTTCAGCCCTGCGGGATGCGCGGTGGAGCGGCTCTGAGCGTGCGTCGTGGAGGGGCCTGGTAGCCTCGGAGCAGGAGTCTCACCGGGGGTCGGGCGTTGCCTGCCGACCTTCGCGGCATCGTGCGTTTTCTTAGGTTTCCTTGAGTGCAGGTATGGGCGCCCGCGCGTCGAAGTACGCAGCCAGGGGCGATGGATACCTGCAGGGGGCACTATGGACATCACCAAAGTCACATTGAGGCCGGTCGCAATGAACAAAGTCTGCGCGATCGCCAGTATCGTCATAGACGACATGTTCGTCGTTCACGACCTGCGTGTCGTAAACGGTGACAAGGGACTCTTCGTCGCGATGCCGTCGCGTAAGCTTCCCAGCGGCGAATTCCGCGACATCTGTCACCCGATCAACGCCGATGCGCGCCAGTGCATCCAGGACGCAGTACTCGCGGAGTTCCAGGCCGAGGGCGGGGTAAATGCGTTCTCCGAGGCTGCTCTGAGCGCGGGAGCCTTCTGAGCGGCCCTTTTGCCGAGGGAATCCTGCGCTGATATCAGCTCAGTATCCGGCACCAGTCTTCATGAACCGGCCTGTGGTATACTCCCTGCGCTTGTGGGAGCCCACCTGCGGGCGTTCTTGGGGCGTCGCCAAGCGGTAAGGCATCGGCCTTTGGAGCCGACATTCGTAGGTTCGAATCCTACCGCCCCAGCCATGCTGATCGA
>CAZOSR010000167.1:0-1740 GCA_964582445.1 uncultured Coriobacteriaceae bacterium
AGCCTGCTCTTCTGCGTGGGTGCGATGACCGTGCTCGGTTCGCTGCAGGACGGCCTTGGCGATCCATCGCTGCTGTATCTGAAGGCGCTGCTCGACGGTATCGCTGCCGTTGCCCTGGCCACCACGCTCGGCGCGGGGGTAGGCCTCTCGGCTATCCCGATTCTCGTCCTGCAGGGCGGGATCGCACTTGCGGCCCACAGCGTGGAGCCGTTCATCACCCCGGCGGTGATCGCATCAGTCGAGGCGGTGGGCGGTGCGCTCATCCTTGCGATCGGACTCGACCTCGCGCAGATCAAGCGGCTGCCGGTGGGCAACATGCTTCCTGCCGTGTTCCTTGCGGCGGCGCTCGCTCTTCTGCTGACGTAGCGACTATCAGGCTCGCTCGCGCCAGCCCTTCTCCTTGAATGCGCTGGGGCAGAGGTCCGAGAGCGCACACTGGCCGCAGATCGGCCGTTTGGCGTCGCACACGGCGCGACCGTGCTCGATCAGGCGGTACGTGAGGGAGCCCCACTCGTCGGGCGGGAACAGCGCCATCAGGTCACGCTCCACCTTGTTCGTGTCCTTCTCGGCAGAGTAGCCGAGCCGATGCGCCAGCCGGAAGACGTGGGTATCCACGGCGATCCCCTCGGCTTTACCGAAGGCGTTGTAGAGCACGATGTTGGCCGTCTTCCGCGCGACGCCCGGGAGCGTGAGCAGGTCTTCCATCGTGTCGGGTACGCGACCGTCGTACTCGGCGACGATGCGTTGAGCCGCACCGATGATGTTCTTGGTCTTGTTCCGGAAGAAGCCGGTGGGGTGGACGATCTCCTCCACCTCGGCAGGGTCGGCACCGGCAAGTGCCCCGGGGGTCGGAAAACGCTCGAACAGCACGGGCGTCACCTTGTTGACACCGATGTCGGTCGTCTGCGCCGAGAGGATGACAGCCACCAACAGCTGGAAGACCGTCTCGTATCGCAGGGCGATCGATGCCGTCGGGTAGAGCTCCTTGAGCCTGGCGTCAATCTCGGCAGCGCGCTGCGGGTTGGTCATATCGCCTCCGTGTCTGTCGGTGCTGCAGCCTATGGTACCCGAGGAGGAGTCGCCGGGCGTCTCCGAGCGTTTGACCGCGTCTGCTCTGCAGTCCTACACTCGCACCCTGCGCCCGCCCCGGCCGTCCGGATGCGGGCCCTTCGTGCTGTCTGGAGCCAGGAGTACACGTGACCTCGTTCTTCGATACCATCAGGCCCGTACTGACCACAGAACCTGCGTTCGGGAGCGCTCTGAAGAAGCTGGCGCAGGGTGAGGACGTCACGCTCGCGGCTCCCGGGCTCATCCGGCCCGTGCTCACCGCGGCAGTTGCGGCCGAGCGCGAGCGACCCGTGCTCGTAGTCATGCCGGGCGAGGATGCCGCTGGCAGGTTCGCACGTCAGCTCGGCACGTACGTCGAGCACGAGCGGGTTCTGCACTTCCCCGAGCGCCCGGATTCGCCGTGGGACCGCAGCGCGCCTGACCTCGAAGCGGTGGGAGCGCGGGCGCGCGCGCTGCACGCCCTGGACAAAGGCCGCCCTGTCATCGTGGTTGCGAGCGGCCGCTCGCTCCTTCGCGCGCTTCCACCACAAGGGTCGCATGTGTACGAGCCGGTCCGGCTTGCTGCGGGGGAAACGCTCGATCTTGCTGCAACAACCGAGCGGCTTGCCCGAATGGGTTATGAGCGCGCAGAGACGGCCGAGGAGCGCGGGCAGTTCGCTGTGCGGGGGGGCA
>CAZOSR010000167.1:1750-4611 GCA_964582445.1 uncultured Coriobacteriaceae bacterium
GTCTTCGGCTCGGATGCACAGCATCCGGTGCGCGCTGAGCTCTTCGGTGACGAGATCGAGACCCTGCGCCGGTATCTCCCATCCACACAGCAGCACATTGGTGATTCGGGGCCGGTGGAGCTCTACCCCTGCCGCGAGGTGATGCCAGGCACGCGCGCCGCACAGAGCGCCCGCCGGGCGCTCGGCACTGCGGCTCGCACGGACGACGAACTCGCCCGGGAGCTGGAGCTCGTCGATCAAGGCGTGGCCTTCAATGGAATCGAGCGGTACCTGCCGCACTTCTACAAGTCCGTGGCGTCCGTGCTCCAGTACGTGGCGCCAGGGTCGCTTATCGTGGTCGCCGAGCCGCGGGCGCTCTTCGATGATCTCGTGCGGGCGCGAGGAGATGCCGAGGCGCGTGCAGAGGCTGCCGGCATCAGCCCGGATGGCCTCTTCCTCAAACCTGCCGAGGTGGATCTCGGCGGCCGTCAGCGGCTGACGTTCCTTTCGCTCCTGCGCGCCGGGGGTGCCGCCGATGGCGAGATCCAGGCGCGGCGTCCGCAGGTGAGCGGACGCGAGGAGACGTTCGCCGCGGGACTACGGGCGCTCATAGACAACCGCTACCGGGTTGTCTCGGCGGTCAGGGACCGGCAGGGCAAGGAGCGTCTCTCGAGCGCGCTCGTGGATGCGGGCACGTCGGTCGCCGATCTGGATGTCACCGGTCGGCCGTTGCCCACCGGTCTGGTCTCCATCGCAATCGCCGACGTGCCGTCCGGGTACGTGATCCCCGGTGCACGGCTCGCGGTGGTCTCGATCGACGACGTCTTTCCGCGCGCTGCGGAGCGGCGCCGTCAGGCCGCCGACCCCACCAAGCTCACGTTCGCGTTCGGGCCGGGCGATTACGTCGTGCACGAGGTCCACGGTATCGCCCTGTTCCGTGACATCGTCCGGCAGACAATGCTCGGAAGCGAGCGCGATTTCCTGCTGCTGGAGTACGCCAAGGGCGACAAGCTCTACGTGCCGGTAGAGCAACTGGACCGCGTGACCCGGTATGTCGGGCCCGAAGGCTCGGCGCCGCGCGTCACACGGCTCAACACTGCCGACTGGTCCAAGGCTACGGGCAAGGCACGCAAGCAGGCACGCAAGCTCGCGTTCGATCTCGTCGACCTCTACGCACGCAGGGCGGCTGTGAGCGGCTTCGTGTACGCGCCTGACACGCCGTGGCAGCGCGAAATGGAGGAGGCGTTTCCGTTCGAGGAGACGCCCGATCAGCTCGCGGCGATCGCCGACGTGAAGGCCGACATGGAGAGTGAGCGGCCGATGGACCGCCTGGTCTGCGGCGATGTGGGGTATGGCAAGACGGAGGTCGCCATCCGTGCCGCATTCAAGGCGAACCAGAGCGGCAAACAGGTGATGGTGCTCTGCCCGACGACCATCCTTGCCCAGCAGCACCACACGACGTTCTCCGAGCGGTTCGAGTCCTATCCCATCCGCGTGGAGGTGCTGTCCCGTTTCCGGAGCGCCGCACAGCAGGCCGAGGCGCTCGAGGGATTCGCGGCTGGCACGGTCGACATCCTCATCGGCACGCATCGGTTGCTCTCCAAGGACGTCGTTCCCAAGGATCTTGGGCTCGTGATCGTGGACGAGGAGCAACGGTTCGGTGTAGAGCACAAGGAGCACCTCAAGAACCTGCGCGAGCAGATCGATGTGCTCACGCTCACGGCAACGCCGATCCCGCGTACGCTGCAGATGTCGCTCTCCGGCGTCCGTGACTTCTCGGTGATAGACACGCCTCCAGCTGATCGATTCCCAGTCAAGGTCCATGTGGGCGAGTACGACGAAGACGTCGTCTCCTCGGCTATCCGCACTGAGATCCAGCGCGGCGGCCAGGTGTACTACATCTCCAACCGCGTGCGGGGCATCGAGCGAGTGGTGGAGCGTGTGCAAGCAGCGGTCCCCGAGGCACGCATCGGTGTAGGTCATGGCCAGATGTCCGAGCATCAGCTCGAGCGGGTCATGGAAGCGTTCTCGGCGAGCGAGATCGACGTGCTTGTGGCCACCACCATCGTGGAGTCTGGCATCGACAATCCCCACACCAACACGCTGATCATCGATGACGCGCACCGGCTCGGCCTCGCGCAGCTGTATCAGCTGAAGGGTCGAGTGGGCCGCAGTCACGTCAAGGCGTATGCGTACTTCCTCTTCCCGCGGCACCAGTCGCTCACGGAGCAGGCGTACGAGCGGCTCGCAGCGATCCAGGAACACAGCGAACTCGGAAGCGGCATCAAGGTCGCCATGCGCGACCTGGAGATACGCGGTGCCGGGAGCCTGCTTGGCGCCGAGCAGAGCGGCAGTGTCAGTGCCGTGGGTTTCGATCTGTACGCGCAGATGCTGCGCGAGGCGGTCTCCGAGGTGCGGGGCGAACCACTGCCGGCACATCCCGACGTCCGCGTGGATCTGCCGGTGGCGGCATACCTGCCCGAGGAGTACGTGCCCGAGACCGACGAGCGGGTGCTGCTGTACCGCCGCATCGCCGCAGCAGTCGCTCCGGAGGCGGTCGAGTCGCTCATAGCCGAGATCGAGGATCGCCACGGCCCGCTGGCCGCTCCCGCACGAGATCTGCTCACGATCGCACGCATCAAGACGATAGCCAGTGAACTCGGGATCAAGACTGTGAGCCTTGCGCGCCACCGGCTGACGGTCTCGCCGGTGAACCTCTCCGAGGAGGAGCGTGGCGCTCTGGCTGGCGCCGGTGCCGTCTACGTTGCGCGGACACGTTCTGTTCATTTTGTGGAGATGTCTGGAGAACCGCCTACGGCGACGGCCATGCGCGCCCTGGGTGCTATACTCTCGGCAGTCAAAGGCCCCTCAGGTGGCCACAA
>CAZOSR010000168.1:0-4594 GCA_964582445.1 uncultured Coriobacteriaceae bacterium
CGCTTGAGCTCACCGCGATAGTCATCGCCAGCCTCGAGCAGCGCACGGGCGATAGCGTGACGCAGTGCGCCCGCCTGACCCGAAAGGCCGCCACCCTTGATGTTGGCGAAGACATCGAAGTGACCGAGGGTCTCGGTGACTTTGAACGGCTGCTCCACGTAGCCCTTCATGATCTCCCGGCCGAAGTAGTCGCTAAAAGCGCGACCATTGACCACCATCTGCCCCGAGCCGGGGATGAGGCGCACGCGGGCCACCGACGTCTTGCGGCGACCGGTACCCCAGTAGACTGCCTTGCTCTCAGCCATGCGCTAGACCTCCAGGGTGATCTGACGGGGGCTCTGGGCCTGATGCGGATGATCGGGACCGCCGTAGACCTTGAGCTTCTTGCCCATGGCCCTCCCCAGCGTGTTCTTCGGAAGCATGCCCTTCACGGCGCCCTCGATCACGCGCTCCGGGCGCTTGGCGAGCATGTCGGAGATCGATGTCTCCTTGAGGCCGCCCGGGAAACCCGAGTGGCGGTACTTCTTCTTGTCGGCGAGCTTGTTGCCGGTCAGCTTCACCTTCGACGCGTTGACGATGACGACGAAGTCACCGGTGTCCACGTTGGGTGTGTACTGCGGCTTGCGCTTCCCCTTGAGGATGGAAGCGACCTCGCTCGCCAGACGGCCGAGGGGGATGTCAGTGGCATCGATGAGCAGCCACTCGCGCTCCACCTCGCCGGGCTTGGCGTAGTAGGTCTTCAAAGGTTCCTCCATAGGCATGCTGGACGTAGTCGTTTATCGAGTTCACGGGGCTCTCAAAACGAACCCTTGCAGTTTATCCGCGCAACCTGGGAGTGTCAACCAACGCGCCCGGGCGTATCCATGCCTAGCCGCGCCCGTCGACGCCGCCGGGTCGAGACTCGAAAGACCGCGGTGCGAACGGGCGCCGTTCCATCAGAGCCAGCACTCCTCCGGATAGCTGACGTGCCAGAGCGTCAGCCCCTTTGCCGGGGCGTTGGGACCCGCAGCAGCGCGATCACACGCGGAGAGCGCATCAGCCAACCAGGAGGGTGCACGCCGACCCGCCCCCACCTCTACGAGGCTCCCCACGATCGTGCGGACCATCGAATGGAGAAACGCGTTGCCGATGACCCGGATCGTGATCGAGTGCTCCCCCAGCACGCTCTCAGGCGTGATCTCGATGAGGTCGAGCCGCCGCCACGTCCGTTTCCCTTTGGCCGACTCTGCCACGCAGAACGATGCGAAGTCGTGCTCGCCGATGAGATGGGCCGCCGCTTCACGCATCGAATGCAGGTCGAGCGCGTGCGGTACTCGCCACGCATACGGCGCAAGGAACAGCGATGGCACGGGACCAGGAGTGATCCGATACCGGTACTCCCGCGCAACCGCGGAGTGGCGCGCGCTGAAGTCCCCGGCCGCACGCCTGATACCGGTGACGACGATTCCACCCGGCGTCAGAGCGTTGAGCGAACGAAGGAGTTGCGCGTCGGGAGGATCGGGTTGCATCGAGGTGAAGCTCATCACCTGGCCGAGCGCGTGAACCCCGGCGTCGGTGCGGCCAGCACCAACCGTCTCCACCTCGCGACGCAGTGCCGTTCGGAGCGCCGACTCAACATCCCCTTGCACCGTGGAGATGCCCGGCTGGCGCGCGAAACCGGCGAATCCTGAACCATCGTATGAGAGGGTCAACACGACTGTCTCGTCCACCATCAACCCCTACAGCACGACTCCAAGTCCAACAAGGAGGACCCCACACAACACTAGCACCATCCAGTCGCGGTACGTCATGCGCGGTGAGTACAGCCGCGTCCTGCCGCGCCCTCCGCGATAGCAGCGCGAGTCCATGGCGGTCGCAAGCTCCTCGGCCCTGCGGAAGAGATTGACGAACAGGGGGACGAGCACGGGCACGTACGCACGCGCCCGCGTCACGAGTCCACCCTCATCGAACCGCGCTCCCCGGGCTGCCTGCGCGATCATCACCCGTTCCGCCTCCTGGGCCGTTGTGGGGATGAACCGGAGCGCGATCGTGAGCATCATGGCCACCTCGCCCGACGGCAGACCGATCACCGACGCCGGGCGCATCAGCGACTCCAGAGCATCGGTCAGCTGCACCGGTGTCGTCGTGAGCGTCAGGAGTGACGTGCCTACCATCAGGAGCACGATCCTGATGGCGAAGAAGACGCCCGTCCGCAGTCCCTCTGGGTCAACACCCACGGGCCCAAGCCGAAGGATCGTGACCGTCGCAGGCTCCCAGCGAAGCGCATGGGCAAGGAGCGTGAAGAGGAGGAGCACGCCAAGCGCGCGCACTCCCCGGAACGCGATACGAGGGGGAACGCGTGATGCCCAGACGACCGCCGCCACAGCTGCCGCGAACGCGCCCAGCCCGGCGAACCCTTCAACCAGGAACAGGCCCAGCGTGAACAGCATGATCAGGCCGATCTTCGTCCGTGCGTCCAGCGAATGCACTGGAGAGTCGACCGGTACGTACTGACCGAATGTGGAAGGCACCCTCACGAGACTGCCTCCAGGGCACTCAGCAGTCCGGACGCGGCCCGCAACGGATCGAGCGTGACCCGGTCCAGCCGTGCACCCCGGGCACGAGCAAGCAGTTGCGTGCGCACCACCGGCGGCAACGACAAGCCCGCCTCCTCATATGCGACAGAATCGGTGTAGAGATCCTCCGTTGTGCCGGCGAATGCGATTCGACCGGCATCAAGAGCGACCACCCTGCTCGCCGAATCCAGGAACTCGGCGGGGTCATGGGTCACCACCACGATGCCGCTTCTCATCCGCTGCGCATCAAGAGCATCGCGGATGGCGGCCCGGCCCATGGCATCGAGCCCTGCCGTCGGCTCGTCAAGCAGCAGATAGCGCGCATTCATCGCAAGCGCTCCCGCGATGGCGCCCCGGCGAGCCTCGCCACCCGAGAGACCGAATGGAGAGCGGCCGCCGTAGACCGAGGGATCCAGCCCTACCTCGGCAAGTGCGCGATCCGCATCTGCCTCTGGATCGGGATGACCGAGATTGCGCGGTCCGAACGCCGCATCGAGTCTCAGCGTCTCGGCGAAGAACTGCGTTTCCGGGTCCTGGAACACGATGGCGACCGCCCCACGCGCCGAGCGATCGCCCGGCGAGTAGCCGTCCACCTCGACAGACCCGCATGCAGGCTCAAGGAGCCCTGCTAGCAAGCGCAGCAGCGTCGACTTGCCAGAGCCAGTCGTCCCTGCAACCACGACGAGTTCGCCGGTCTCGATGGACAGGTCCGCATCACACACAGCGTCCACACCGAACTCCCGTCCGGCTGCGTAAGTGTATGAGACACCATGAGCTACGAGGGCCACAGCGCCTCCACTATCTGCTCCGGGGTGAGGTGACCGCCTGGCACCGCAACGCCGCCCTGTCGCAGTCCGTCTGCAAGAAGGACCTCAGCTGGAAGCTCGATACCCATTTCAAGCGCACGGTCGGGCTCGGCGAGAAGACCGTTCACGGTTCCATCGAACACCATGCGTCCGCCGTTCAGCACAACGACGCGGTCAGCATCGAGCACGTCTTCGAGGTGATGGGTGATGTGTATGATGCCCACGCCGCGGCTGCGCAGATCCTGGAGCGCTGTCAACACGTCGGCACGACCCGCAGGATCGAGCATGGCCGCGGGCTCATCCGCAATCAGATACGCGGGTCGCATGGCAAGGGCGCCTGCGATGGCGAGCCGTTGCTTCTGCCCACCCGAGAGCATATGAGGCTCCCGTCTCTGGAATCCCGCCAGCCCCACGGTCTCCAACGCCTCATCCACACGCACGCGGATCTCCTCCGGCGGAATACCCAGATTCTCGGGTCCGAAGGCGACGTCTTCCTCGGCTATCGTCCCGACGATCTGATTCTCGGGGTTCTGCTGGATGAAGCCAACGCGGGACCGGATGTTCCACACCGACTGCCCATCGCGGGTGTCCATCCCATCAACGAAGACGGATCCCGTGGATGGGACCAGCAGCGCGTTCCCCAGCCGTGCAAGCGTGGACTTGCCCGAACCGTTGGCGCCCATCAGCGCCAAAAGCGTACCCGGGGCCGATTCGATCGACACACCGTCCACCGCCGGCGCGGATGCCCCCGGATACGTGAATCCCACATGCTCGAAGACGATCACGTGCATCCTTCCTTGTGCGACGAAGGGCCCCGCACAGTGCGGGGCCCTTCGCGCAACGACCTCGCGGGCCGATACTAGTCCACGAGCTCCATGATGACCATGGGGGCCGCATCGCCTTTGCGCGGGCCAAGCTTGAGGATACGCGTGTATCCTCCATCGCGCTCCGCGAACCGCGGTGCGATGTCATCGAAGACCTTCTTCACCAACGCCTGGTCGCCGAGCTCGGCAAGCGCCAGACGCCTGGCGTGGACGTCACCGCGCTTGCCCCAACTGATGATGCGGTCGACCAGCGGCCGCACCTCCTTGGCGCGAGCCTCGGTAGTCTTGATCCGCTCGTTAGCGAGCAGAGCTGCTGCCAGGCTCCGGAGCATCGCCTTCGTGTGGCTGGCATCCGTGCCGAGCTTGCGCCCCTTCTTCGCGTGTCTCATCTCGTGCGCTCTCCTACCCT
>CAZOSR010000169.1:0-4578 GCA_964582445.1 uncultured Coriobacteriaceae bacterium
CTTGACGCAGTAGCCTTCCTTCGCCGCCATGTGCGCTACCTCCTTGATTCGGTCGTTGTGTCCCCCTGGGGGAGCCATTCGTCCATCAGAAGCGGATGTGCTTCTCCGCAACTATACACCGTACGTACCCTCTGTGAAGCGCAGCCGACGCACAAACCAGCATAAGACAGCCGAGAGGATCAGCACGCAGAAGCCCCACACAGCACCAGCGGCTATCCAGAACGGCAGAGGGAAGACCCGGATCAACAGCGCGCTGGCCGGAAACACCCACGTGCCCTCGGCAAAGAGGAGTGAGTGGAACCAGGTGAAGAGGCCGTTGAAGTCGATGATGCCGGCGGCCACGGCGAGCATGGAAGCCACGCCGACCGTCGCGGCTGCGGCCATGCCGGAGATCACAACCACACGCCGTCCCGAGGCGCTCCTCAGGCGCAGCGGGAGCCAAAGGGCGATCGCCGCGAGCACGACAAGCGTGAGCCAGCGAACGGGCACCAGAACGTCACGCACATCGATCAGATGCGATACCGCGGCATCATCGAACGCGGGCACCCCGTCGATGGTCGACGGCAACGCTGGTGTTGCCGGATCGACCACGAATCGACGGACGTGCTCGGCAACATCGAGTGTCGCCTGCTCCCCCATCCCCGTTGCCTGGGCGCTGTCCACCGCTCGGACCAGAATGCTGACACACGCGGGTGTTGTCACGACCCAGAGCGAGGCCCCGATGACCGCGAGCACGATCACCACCGCAGCCACGCCAACCTCGAGCCCGCTGGCCGCCTCTCGCACACTAACCCGCATCTTTGCCCGCTGCCGCGCCGCTCCCCCTTGCAGTGGTGCGCACAGCATTGCCTCCGGCGAGGACGGCCAGTGACAGCATCCCATCAGCTGCATCAAGCAGCGTATCGCCGTTCGTGCCGTCGGCAGGCAGGAACACCACACCCACGCTGACCGTGACGCTCACACCGCTCACACGCGTCGATTCGACTGCCTGGCGGAAGGTCTCTGCCACCGAATACGCGCGGTGCTCGAGAGGCGTGCGATCTTCGGCTCCACGCGCAACCTCGGGCACGATGAGCGCGAGCTCCTCCCCGCCGATCCTGCAGGCGGTGTTGACATCCCAGCCATCGACGCCGGTATCGGCACTGGCGATCTGCCGCAGGTGCCGAGCGATCGTGGCGAGTATCTCGTCACCGATCTCAACACCGAAGGTCCGGTTGACCTCCCCGAAGCGGTCGATGTCCGCAACGACCAGCGCAACCTGCCGGTTGTTGCGCATCGCGCGCTCGCACTCGATGTGCAGCACCCGCTGGAAGTAGTGGCGATTGTACAGACCTGTGAGGTCGTCAACGAACGAGCTCTCGCGCAGCTCGGCCTCGCGCACCCTGATCGACTTCATCATGAGCATGCCCACAAGCCCCGCGCCGCTGAAGAGCGTGACCTGCCAGAGATACCGCACGAGCACGTACGTGCTGTCCTTCTCGAGGCCCGACATCACCAACGGCAACTCGACGTGCGGAATCCACCCCGCGAAATCGCCGAGAAGCACCACCCCGTACAGAAGCGCCGCGCTGACGATCAGACTCCGCACCTGAGAGTGGCGAGGCAGGATGAACGCGCCTTCCAGTATGAAGAACAGGTACATCGCCGAGAACCATGAGTAGACGCCGCCCGAGTAGTACACGAGCACCGTAGCGACGATCATGTCGAAGAGCAGTTGCGCCTGGTTCAAGAAGGCCACGTTGGCCATCTTGGGCAGGATCGCCTGGTAGAAGCCGTTGTACATGAGCACGAAGATGAGCGCGATAGCGGGAATCGTCATGTTGCGAACGAGGACGTCCGGATCGGTTGATGCGGCGTAGACGGTCGCGCCCACGACGGAGAAGACCGCGAGCACGGCCACGATGGCCCAGCGGACCCGGATGACGAGGCGGACGCGCTCGACGTTCGACCGAAGCGCCTCGATGTCGTACTGAGTCGGTTGCTCCCGCCAGGACACCACGGCGCCCCGCGCCAGCGTCTTGACGATTCTGCTATGCATCACGCACGGCCCCCATATGAAGGAAACCCGCCTGCCAGGTACCGAGTCTAGCACGCCAGAAGGAGCCGTCCGATCTCCCTGGTCGGCTATACTGATGCCCACGTGGCCAGCCCGGGAGCCGCCGTGTTCTCACCAGAATCAGCAGCGCGGTCGATCGACGCCTCGACCTCATCACTCGCCGCGATCGGAGGCGTGATCGCCCCGCTCATTGTGCTGGCCTCGGTTGCGGTCCTGCTCACGGCGATGGCCCCTGGCCTCCGGCGCTTCCTGAGGCCCTCCACATGGCTGCTGGCCGGTGCGCTCGCGACCGGTGAAGCCACGCTCCTGTGGTTCCATGCCCGGCTCTGGCAGATCACGCAGATCCTGGACCCGGTGAGCGGTGTCTCCTCACGCGGGGGCTTCGCCGTGCCGCCCTGGGTCGAGTCCGAGAAGCTGTACGTGTGGGCGCTCATCCTCTCGCTCATCACACTGGCCGCGCGCCAGAAGGGCGATGAACTGCGCCCCATCCTGGGTTCGACCGCCGCTGTGCTGGCGCTCGCAGCTCTGCTCTTCGGGCGCCCGTTCTCGGAGCCGCTGCCCGACTTCCTCGCTGGATACCGCCTCTACCTCGATGTTTGGGCCGGCGGTGACCTGATGCGGGCCGCGCAGCTCTCGTCACAGCTTGCTGCCTCGCAGCAGTACTACTACAACACCTGGTACATGTGGGCGCATCCTCCATTGCTGTTCTTGAGCTACGGAGCGTTCGTCGCCTCGTTTGCCGCGAGCCTTCTGATGATCATCCACCGTCGATCATCCTACGAGCAGGTCGCCTACCGGTGGACACGGCTCGGCTATCTGCCGCTCACGCTGGGCATGGTCGTGGGGTTGCCCTGGGCGATCGTCGCCTGGGGCAACGAAGCGTGGTGGTGGTCGGGCAAAGTCAACATGTCGATCATGATGTGGTTGCTCTACACGGCCTACCTTCACGCACGCCTGTATCTCCGCCGACCCGGAATGTGGCGCTTGGTGGCAGGCCTTGCGATCCTGTCTTTCGTCGCGCTCGTGCTCACATACGTCACGACATACCTTGTGCCCGGAGCGCACTCGGTGGTGTGAGGAGGGCCATGGACACAGCACCCGTCACCCGGCCGACGAGGACATCCTGGGATTACGTGTTGATGGTCATCACCATCGCATTGATGAGTTCGCTTGGGATCCAGTCACTCATCGGTACTGCCTACTCGTGGTGGTCGTACCGCAGCGTACCGGGCTGGGAGCAGCTCGGGCAGCCCCACTTCGTCACTCTCATGAACACGGTAGCCGGTCCGCAAGTCATCGCGCTCATCGTGGTGATGGGCCTGTGCGTGCCAAAGCGCCTGCTCTCACGGGGCGCGCTCATCGCAGCTTCGGTGGGCATGCTCTCACTCGGCATCGCAACCGCCGCCCTGACCGGCTCGATCACGAACGGACTCGCCCTCTACCTCTGTGCCGCAGGCCTCGTGCAGGTACTGGTCGTCGTCATGACGGTTGCCGGCTCCGGGAATCTCGCGTACCTCTCCGAGAGCCGGTTGGCGAAGGCCGGCTCCGGTCTCCTGCACCTGGGCTTCATCGTGATGGCGCTCGTGGTCGTGGCGCTGCAACACTCAACACTCATGTTGCCGGTGTCGCTGCTCGCGGCCGCGTTGCTCACCGTTGGATCCGCGCTCTCGTTCTACGCACGTCCAGCTTCGAGAACGCCGCTCCCGTCCGGCGCGCCCTAGAGCTCGCGCACCAGCGCGGTCACGAAACCGACCGTCCGCGCGATCGTATCCTCCGAGACCGCATCGACCGTGTCGGTGTGCCAGTGCCAGTTGGGCATTCGGCCGTTGATGTCGAAGGCCATCACGCTCATAGCCCTGAAACCCCTGGCGAGCGCGACAGCTCCGTCGCTCGAGGCGCCGGTTCGTGTGCGGCCACGCACGGGGAGATCCTGCTCCCGCGCTGTACGCTTTGCCTGTGACACGAGACGGCGATCCGAGTGATGCCGCACCGTGGCCCCCTCTGCGGTCAGGAACGAGACCGCCCCGGCGCCGACCGTGTCGATGTTGATGATCGCGGCGTCGCGAAGGTCTTCTCCGTAGGCATCCAGCAGCGCGCGAACGCCATAGCCACCCGGCTCTCCTGCACCCGTGGCAACGAACCAGATCTCCTTTTCGGCGAGCGCACGGTCAACACCGTCGGTCACCTGGCGCCGTATGCGTGCCGCCGTGCTCGTCGGGTCGAGATAGCCGGTCGTGCCGCCACCCGCAGAACCGGCCTTGAACCCGAATTCGTCGTCATCGCTGTCGAGGTTCTCCCACGAGCCGATGTCCTTGCCCGCCCGGCGCACGTCGAAACCGCGCCCGATGCCGAGCCAGTCCCGGAGACCTTTGCCCTCGTCATCGCTCTCCTTGCGCTCCCGCCGGGAGCGGCCCCGGCCCTCGCGCAGCGCCTCCTCATACCCGTCTGCCGCCACGGCGTCCTCTGCGGAGGCGGGTATCGGTTCAGCAGTAGGGATGGGCGCAGCCTGCCTCTCGTCATCG
>CAZOSR010000170.1:0-4564 GCA_964582445.1 uncultured Coriobacteriaceae bacterium
TGTGACATATGATTCGTTCAGGCCGCACGGGGCATCTACGCTCCCTCTGAGCTGGCTCTTGTTCCACGCTCGCTCAGCCCGAAGACAATCGTAGCCCGATTTCACACTCGAAATCGGGCTACTCAGGCCTCTGACCTGCGAAAATGTGGTGCCCCCAAGGGAATTCGAATCCCTGTTGCCGCCTTGAAAGGGCGGAGTCCTTGGCCGCTAGACGATGGGGGCCTATATGCAGCGCGTACGCGCCGAATAGCTGGTGGGCCGTGCAGGTCTCGAACCTGCGACCTTGGGATTAAAAGTCCCCTGCTCTGCCAGCTGAGCTAACGGCCCGTGACCTGCATGTTCCGTGCCGTGTCAGCTCGACCCGGCCTGAAGCGCAAGGGGTAGTTTACCACGGGTGCCGTGAGGGTCAATGCGGTCTGCGCTCAGCGGCGCAGCGCAGCGTCCAGGATCGCGCCTTCGGCGTTCGACGCGACCCTGAGCTCCAGCATCTGGTTCGCCGGGCGCTGACCGCGATCATTGGGAACCGCCAACCGCACGATCCGTCTGCCCATCACCAGCATGACTATCAGACCGACAACTGGCGTTGCCACGAGCGTCAGCAAGCAGCCCAGATTCGTGTCGTATCGGACCTTGCGACCGGTCGCGCTGGAGAGCGGGAAGCTCAGCGTCGCCTGCTGACCGCGCATGAAGCGGGCCCTGCCAGTGAAGTACAGACCCAGGCCGATCAGCAGAAACAGCATACCGCCGCCCATCAGACAGAATGCGGCGCCCATGTCGCTGTCGCTCGTGGCGCCTCCGGCCACGATCAGGCCGAACACGAGTCCGATAGCACCGATCGCCAGCAGTGCCGCGCCCCCGACGATCGCTCCACCTCTCTGGCTGGAACGCATGCCGGTGACGCTCATCACGCCCTGGTCGAGCCGCACCGTGACGGGACCGTAGAACCCCGAGCCCATCGAGTTGCCGTAGACCGTCGCTTTGGCGTGCACTTCTACCACCTGCGGGTCCGGCGGAGCGGCGGCCTGTGGCGCTGGCACCACTGGCGTCTGCGCTATCGGCGGCACCGCAGGTGCTGGCTGGACCGGCGTCTCCTCTGGCCACACGACGTCGTCGGCGGAGGGCCCGGCAGCAGCCCCGAGGTCGGTGATCTCGATCGTCTGGCTCCCTTTGTCCAAGACGAGCAGCCGTTCTCCCGTGTCCACTCCCTGCAACTCGAAGCCGAACGAGACGTACTTCTCCTGCTCCGGATCGATCGAGATGCGCCGGTCGTCACGGAACCGCGCCCGGAAGACGCCCTTGGTGGTCGGGTGTTCCTGCATCCCCAGATAGGGGCCGGCGGCAATCGGGACCTCGTTAGCCCCCGTGCGGACAAGCACGGAGAACTCATGCCCACTACGATCGGCAAACCAGTTGGAAACCCGCGCGATATGGATGGCGTGCAACTCCGTGTCCATGACGCCCCCCTCAGCGAATCGTCGCCCCCGCAGTCGAGGACGAGACTCTATACCCAGGTGCCACCCCTATTGGGCGGGCAAAGACCCGCAAGTCTGAACACGTATAATCGACTGAACAACGTTGATCGGAGTCACGCATGGATTTCCTGGGCCTTGAGATCGCATCCGACACGCTGTGGCGCATTGTTGCGGCGATCGGCATCACGATACTGACCTTCGTCGCCCTGCGCGTCGTCGGAAGATTGGTACGCCGCTCGGTGGCCGCGAACGAGGCGATCCCTTCAGCGAGCATGCTGGTGAACATCGCCCGCGGCATCGTGCTCGCGATCGGAGCCCTTACGATTCTGAGCGTGTTCGACATCTCGATCACACCGATACTCACCGCACTCGGCGTCGGCGGTCTGGCAGTCTCACTCGCGTTGCAGGACACGCTTGGCAATCTGTTCGCAGGCCTGCAGATCATCGCCACCAAACAGATCCGTCCCGGAGACTACGTGCTCCTGGACAGCGGCCAGGAGGGCACGGTCGTTGACATCGCCTGGCGGACGACGACGCTCCGCACGATGGTGGACAACCTCGTGATCGTGCCCAACGGAGTCCTGGCTCAGTCGATCGTGACCAACTACAAGCTGCCTGCCGAGGCGGTAGCGGTGCTGAACGAGTTTGGCGTGACCTACGGCTCCGACCTGGACAAGGTCGAGCGAATCGCCCTCGAGGTGGCCGGGCAAGTCTTGCGCGATACCGGCAACGAGTCACCACAGCATCCGCCCGTATTCCGCTTCCGGCAGTTCGGCGCCTCGGAGATCGTGTGCCTCGTGATCATGTACGTGCCCTCGTACGGCGACCAGTTCCCGCTCAAGAGCGCCTTCGTCAAGGGACTGTACGACCGCTTCTATGCCGAGGGAATCCACTTCCCGTTCCCCACGCGCACGGTGCACGTTGTGCAGGAGTAGCGAAGGGCCGCACGTGGCGGCCCTCCGGTGGCTCGTGCGACCCACACGTCCTAGTGCCGGAAGTGGCGGTACCCGGTGAAGACCATCGAGACGCCGCGCTTGTTGGCCGCCGCGATCACTTCGTCGTCACGGATGGAGCCGCCGGGCTGGATGAATGCGGTCACGCCGGCATCCGCGCAGACCTCGAGCGT
This sequence comes from uncultured Coriobacteriaceae bacterium, assembly GCA_964582445.1. GTDB lineage: Bacteria > Actinomycetota > Coriobacteriia > Anaerosomatales > Anaerosomataceae > Anaerosoma. The sequence continues at coordinate 2,599 of CAZOSR010000170.1, forward strand.
GTCCGGGAACGGCATGAACGCATCGGATGCGCATACCGAGTCGCGCACCTTCGCGCCGGCGGCCTCCACTGCGATACGCGCCGAGTTGACGCGGTTCATCTGACCGGCACCCACGCCGATCGTGGCGAAGTCCTTCGCAAGAACGATGGCGTTGCTCTTGACGCTCTTCACCACGCGCCAGGCGAATAGCAGCTGCTCCATCTCCTCGGGCGTGGGTTTCGCGATGGTCGCCACCCGGAAACGCGACGGGTCCTCTGTCACACCGTCAGACGTCTGAATGAGCATGCCGCCCTCCACCGCGCGCGACTCGTAGTGGCCCGCCACCGGACGCAGACCGCCGGTGCGCAGAACGCGCAGGTTGCGCTTGTCGTCGAGCAGCGCAAGCGCCTCGTCGTCGTAATCGGGAGCGATCATCACCTCGACGAACTGCTTGTTCTCGTAGATGGCCCTCACCACGTCGACCGTCACCGGCCGGTTGAACGCCATCACCCCACCGTACGCGGACACCGGGTCGCACTCGTGCGCGCGACGGTACGCGTCGGTCAGGCCTTCGCCGATGGCCACGCCGCACGGGTTCATGTGCTTCACGATCACGCAGCATGGCTGCTCGAACTCACGCACCGCTGTCCAGCACGCGTCGGTATCGAGGATGTTGTTGTAGGAGAGCTCCTTGCCCTGGATCTGCGTGGAGCGCGCGAGCGTGTGCTCTTTGCTGTCGCTGAAACGGTAGAACGATGCATCCTGGTGGGGGTTCTCGCCGTAGCGCAGGCTCTGGATCTTCTCAAGGCGCAGGCGCACCTCATCGGGGAACAGCTCGTCCCCAACGCCGGCAAGGTACTTCCAGATCGCACTGTCGTACGAACTCGTGATCCGGAAAACGTCGGTCGCCAGTCTCTTGCGCGTGCCGTATGAGACCAGCCCTCCCGAAGCCCGCATCTCGTCGATGACCGCGTCGTAGTCGATCGGATTCGTGATCACCGTGACTGATTCGAAGTTCTTCCCTGCCGAGCGGAGCATGGACGGACCGCCGATGTCGATGTTCTCCACGGCGTCCTCAAGCATGACGCCCTCACGGGCCACCGTGGCTTCGAACGCGTAGAGGTTGACGACCACAAGGTCGATCATGCCGATGCCGTGGGCCTCGGCCTGCGCCATGTGCTCCGCCGAGTCACGACGGGCAAGCAGCCCGCCGTGCACCTTGGGATGCAGCGTCTTCACGCGGCCATCCATCATCTCCGGGAAGCCGGTGAGATCATCGATGGGGCGAACCGGCACTCCTGCCTCCACAAGCGCGGCTGCAGTGCCTCCCGTGGAGACGATCTCCACGCCAAACTCGCTGGCCAGCACCTTGCAGAACTCGGCAACACCGGTCTTGTCGGTGACCGAGACGAGCGCGCGCTTGATCTTGACGTTGTTCATGCCGGAATGCTCCCTACTCCTCGCTGATGTGTACTCTGCGTCCCTCGAGACGCACCCTGGCCGCCGCGACAAGGCCGATCGCCGCTGGCAGCAGCCGGTGCTCCACTGCGTGGATCTTCTCTTCGAGCGTCTCCGGCGTGTCCGTCTCTTCAACACGCACCGGCTCCTGGCACAGAATCGGCCCCCGGTCGAACTCCTCGTCGGCAAAGTGCACCGTGACGCCGGTGACCTTCACGCCGTACTCGTATGCGTCGTGAATTGCCGAGGCCCCCGGGAAAGCGGGTAGCAGCGCCGGATGCAGGTTGATGACCGCCCCCGGAAACGCGCGAAGAACCTCGCCGCCGAGCAGGCGCATATAGCCTGCCATCACCACGAGCTCCACGCCGTGATTCTCAAGCGCCTCGCGGATGGCGTGGTTATACGCGCGGTAGTCGCCGACCGCGGGATCGATGTGCACGGCCGGAATGCCAGCTCTGCGCGCCCTCTCAAGACCGAACGCCGCCTCCTTGTTGGAGATCACGACCGCCACGCGCGCATCCAGCGCGCC
>CAZOSR010000171.1:0-4520 GCA_964582445.1 uncultured Coriobacteriaceae bacterium
ACAGAGCCTGGCATCCAGTCCGGCCCAACGGCGGCGCCCCTCCGCACAGAGGGCCGGACGGCGTTTCAGGCAAGGGTCCCGCGACGACCATCGCGGGGCCCTTGTGTCGTCGCCGGGTGGGCCGTGGCCGGCAAGGGTCAGCCTGTCTGCCCCGTGAAGTTCCAGCGCTCCAGAAGCAGCGCGGGCGCGAGCACGGCACTGCCCTCGCTGCCGCACAGCTGCCTTTGTGCACCGACGGCTCCCACATGCGAGAGGGCCTCGAGAGCGCCCTGCGTGAAGCGCATGTTCCGCACTGGCCGGGTGATCCGGCCGCCCTCGATCAGGAAGGTGCCGTCGCGGGTCATGCCAGTGAGCACGATCTTCATAGGGTCTTCCACGTTCACATAATGGAAGCGCGTCACATAGACGCCGCGGTCAACGGACGCGATCATGTCTTCCACAGTGGTGTCGCCGGCGTTCATCTCGAGATTCAGCGGCACCGGGCCGTACGGGTTTGGCGCAGGCAGTGCGTGTCCCGTGTTCTCGAATCCGAGCTTGGCGGCGTAGTACGAGTCGGTGACGGGGCCGGCTGCCACACCGCCCTCGATGAGCGGGGTCCTGTGCTTGGGCTGGCCCTCGTAGTCGAATCGGATGCCGACGGTTCCCGGGGATATCGCGTCGTCGTACACAGAGAGCCGCGAATCGATCACCCGGGTACCGATGGCGCCCACCAGGAACGAACTTCCCTCGGCATATGCCTTGGCTCCGAAGCCGAGATAGCCGAGGAAGTCGAGTACGTCAGCGACCGCTTCGGGGGCGAGGACGACGGTGTACACGCCGGGCTCGAGGCTTGCTGCTCCGCTGGAGCGCTCGGCAAGTCCCGCCGCGTGACTGCCAAGCTGCGAGGGAAGGAATCCCGAGGCGTCCCTGCCGTAGTAGGATCCCCATCCGCTTGCCTGGCCCTCGCCTGTGGAGAGCACCGTCGCCCGCAGAGCGTCTGACCTCATGGCCGTGAGGACGCCACGGGTGTTGGCGATGGCCACAGTCTGCTCGCTCACTGCCACTGTGCCAGCGGCAACGAGACCGCGGGCCTGGGACTGCTCGATGATCGCTTCAGCCGCCTCAGCGCGCTCCGCGGCCCCAAATGCGTCGAACAGCGGGGCAGGACGGGTGGGAATCGAGATCGGCTGCGGCTCCGGCAGCCCGGGGAACGCGGGGTCCTGGGGGGCGTGGCGTGCCGCCTCAACGGCGGCGGCGGCGCACTGCACGAGCGACGCTTGATCGAGCGTGTTCGTGCTGGCCACGCCCGTTCGCGTGCCGAGAACGGCACGAATCGAGAGCTGCACGTCCTCAACCGCGACATTCTGGTGTATGCGATTGCCGGCGAACCTGGTGAGCGCAGAGCGCTCCGCCACGACTACGGCTTCAGCAGAGTCGGCTGGCGTGATGTGCGCCGCGCGATCCGCGATCGTGCTGATGTCGTCCAGCGAGTGCTTCATCGGGCAACCCCCACCCGCACGTTTCGGAATCGAGCCGGCGCCGCCCCGTGCGCCACATGAGCGACCTGCATAGGTTCGCCTTTGCCGCAGTTGGGTATGCCCCAGACCTGCCAGTGGTCACGGTCGCATACAGCATCGCACGAACCCCAGAACTCGGGCGTGATGCCGGTGTAGTTGGGACTCTTGACCATGCGGCCGAGTTTGCCGTTCTTGATCTCCCAGCCGATCTCGCACGCGAACTGGAAGTTGAGCCGGCGGTCATCGATCGACCAGGAGTTGTTGGTCTCCACGTAGATCCCGTCATCGGTATCGGCGATGAGGTCGTCCAGGTTCCACTCGCCGGGTTCGAGGCTAACGGTGGTCATGCGGATCAGGGGTAGTCGCTGCCAGCCGTCTGCACGCATGCAACCGTTGGATGTGCGGCCGATGGAGGGAGCTGACTCCCGCGACGTCTGGAACCCGGTGAGGATGCCGTTGGTGATGAGGTGGTCGCGCTGGGCGGGTACGCCCTCATCGTCGTAGCCGAAGGAGCCGATGGAGCCTGGAACAGTCGCATCTGCGGTGACCGTGACGTGCTCTGAGCCGTAGCGAAGCGAGCCGAGATCGGAGACATCCACCCATGATGTGCCGGCGAACGCCGCCTCGTCACCCAACACGCGGTCAAGCTCGGTGGGGTGTCCTATGGACTCGTGTACCTGCAGGGCCATCTGCGATGCATCGATGATCAGCGTGGTGGAGGCCGAGGGACAAGCGGGTGCCGAGAGTAGAGCGGCCGCCTGTTCCGCGATGCGGGGTGCGTTTCCGGGAAGGTCGAGGGCGAGGACCGCCTCCCATCCGCCCTGAACGGCCTGCCCGCCGAGGTTGTTGGGATAGGAGCGCGGCAGCATCTCGCCGTCGCCGATCGCGAAGGCTGCGATCCCTGCTTGCGATTCCACGTACGACTGCTCGATGAACGAGCCTTCGGTCGAGCCGAAGGTCTTGCGCACCGCGATGAAGCCCATGCTCGCACTTGTGACCCGTACGCGCTTGTCGGTGCGAAGCACATCGTCGGCCAGCAGGAGGAGGGCGAGCTTGTCATCAACGGACACCGAGAAAGGATCGATGTCGCAGGGCCCTGTCCAGGTGTCGGTCACCGCCTCAAGCGGGGCCAGTACGACCGGTGTCCGGGCCGTGATCGCGGCAGCACGTGAAAGAGCCACGGCTTGCCGTGCGGCAGCGATGATCCCCTTGGCAGACAGGTCGGATGTCGCAGCGAATCCCCAGGCACCTTCGGCGATGGTGCGGATTCCGATGCCGAGCGATTCCCCCGATCCGATCCCCTCGACGTGTCCCGTGCGGACCGACAGCTGTTGATGGCGGGTCTCCACGAGCCGTGCATCGGCGTAGGTTGCACCGGCGAGAGTCGCCGCATTGAGCGCCTGGGTGATGAGTTCCTTCATGCGTCCTCCCGGCCGTGTCGTCATCGGCACGGTGGCGCGAACGCTAGCGGGCAGCCGCCACCGGGTCGGTGACCGCGCCCAGGATCGGCTGGGTGCGGTACTCCCAATCATACCGCCGCGCACCGGCGTAGTCTTTCCTGTCGGCCAGGCGGGAGAGTTTGACGAAGTCGCCGGTCCTCGGGGCGTGGATGAAGTAGCCAGCTCCTACATACATGCCCACGTGGTGGATCGGATTGCCGAAGAACACTACATCTCCCGGTTGGAGGTCTGCAGGGGACACGCGCTCGCCGAGCTGGAACTGGGCTCCGGAGTAGTGTGGGAGACGGACGCCATGCTGCTTCATGACGTACAGGACAAGGCCGGAGCAGTCGAAGCCGCGAGGCGATTCGCCACCCCACAGATACGGCACGCCATGGTAGCCGAGAGCCGTCTCCACCGGTGAGCCGGGAATGACCGCAATGCCAGCACGATTCGCGCCGGAGAGGACGTCGCGGAGCAGTTCGGCCTCTGCCAGTTGGCGCTCGGCTGCCCGGTTGTCGAGCAACTCCAGCAGTTCGGCCTGGGTGGATGCGAGCAGCGCTTCGCGCTCCTGTATGCGTAGAATGACCTCGATCTTGCGTGCCTGGAGTTCGAACTCGAGCGCTCTCGCCTTGAGCTCGTCGTTCTCGGCGGCCTCTTGGGCGTCTGCAACGAGATCCCGCTGAGCAGCGAGGGCCGCGACGATCGACGCGTCGTTCTCGCCCATGGTGTAGAGATACCGGACGCGGGCAAGGAAGTCCGAGATCGACTTTGAGCCGAGAAGTACGTCAAGTGACGAGAGCTCGCCGTTACGGTAGATGTCGCGAGCACGGTCGGTGAGCGTGTCCTGCTGCAGTTCGTATGCGAGCTCCGCGTTGGCGAGATCTACTTTGGTCGTCTCCAGTCGGGCTGCCGTTGCCTCGAGCTCCATGACCGCCTTGTTGTACTGCTCGGCTGCGATCGAGAGCTCGCGGTCCAGTTCTTCGAGCTGTGCCTCGAGCTCGTCTAGCTCGGCCTGCTTGGCCGCTAATTCGGCGCGAAATGCTTCCGTCTCGGCATCGGTGGGCTGCGGAATGGGGCTTTCGGTTGCGGGGGCCGACGGAGTCGTCGTGGCAGGGTCCGAAGAAGTGGGCGCGGGAGTGATGGTGGGGACGTTTGAGGGGAGCGCCACTGCGGGGGACGCAAGGAGCGCGGTGACAACAGCGAGTGTGACACCACTAAGGAACGTGCTTCTGGCCGTACGAACGTGCATCGCGTCCTTCCCGTTGCGGCCATCGTACCGTGACATGCTTACCCAGATGTTGCGAGAACCTTGCCGGATGTTGACGAGCTGCATGATCCAGGCAAGGACTTAAGCACCACATGACAAACAGCGGCCATAAGACAGGCCATGCCGCAGAGTATATCGGCAAGAGCGTCGTGTTGCCTGAGTACTCGGCGGCGAAGAGCGCGGCGAATCACCACCGTGCCGACCGCGCCCATCTGACGCGTTGCGGAGCATCGGGCACATTTGCGTCCCTGTGGACCCTGTGCTATTCTCACTGTCCCATTGCGGGGTGGAGCAGCTGGTAGCTCGTCGGGCTCA
>CAZOSR010000172.1:0-4482 GCA_964582445.1 uncultured Coriobacteriaceae bacterium
GCGCTGCGAACTGCCCGCTGGTGAACTTCGCAAGGAGAGCGTCCGACTTCTGCTGCTGCAGCACGGTCAGTTTCGGTGCGAGAACAGTGACTCCATCGCCCTGCCTGATGGCCGCCGCAAACCGTGCGCGAAGGGCATTGATCTGCTGGCCGCGGTGGGTGTTGTCCATGCCATCACGCCCAGTTGATGTAGGTCAGTTGGTAGTCCGCCGTGGCACCGTCCTGCGTGATCTCCGTATCAATCTGGTCTATGCGCCAGTTGTAGAAGCTGCCTGCGAAGATGCCTTTCATCTGCAGTTCCACCCACTGCCCTGGCCGCAAACTCGGGTCATACCAACTGCGAATGGACGCTCGCAGGACTGGCCTCTGGTGCTCTGCAATGAGGATTGTCAGGGCGTCATTGCAGGCCGTCTGTGTCGTCAATGCCGGGTCGATGTAGAGGAGTTTTCGCCGCTCCGCAAGGTACTTTCCAGTGGTCCCGCCGAAGTCCACGTCAGCCGTCTGCCACCCGCCAGGGTTCTCCCAGTATGCTACCAGCACATTGCCCTCGACGTCCTCTCCCACCACCCATATCTGGTTGTAGCACTGGGAGGCGTCCATCTTCGTCTGAAAGCTCATGACGCGGCGGTTGTCGTCGTCCTCTACGTGCTTCTCAAACTTTGCCGCAGGCTCCTGAGCCGCCCGAATGTCGGAGTAGACGAACTTGCCGTCCCCGTCGATGTACAGACCCCACCCGCTGAACACGTCGCAAATGTACTGCACCGCCTCAAAAGCCGTCGTCCCGTTCTGCCACCGGAACAACGGCTCCTCGCCCTCCTCCGGCATGGGCAATCGGCGTTCAAGCGGGTCCTCCGCGATGGTCATCTGTCCAGCGGGGACCCCAGCAATCTGCAGTATCTTCGCGACCGCTGCGGTGTGGAGCATCCCGTCGAACACGTAGGCATCCGACATGAGAAAGTGCTTCAGCTTCAGAAGCCGGTTCTCGCAGTTCGTGTACCTGATCTTGGCCCATGTTTCCCACTCTGTATACTCCGGCTCCCCGAGGTAGAACGCCGTTCGTGGCGTCCCGTCCACCGTCAGCTTGGAGTACACTGCCGGAACAGGCAGGAAGTCGAGGTTTGCTTCTGGCACGAGGTCCACGGACACATTGTGTGAGTACCCATCCAGCGCTAGCGACTCGTGGATTGCGCTCACATAGGCGCTGATGTCCGTCGCCGTGGCCCCGTTGGACGTCGTGACCGTCTCGACTTCGACCTGTGACCTTGCCACCCAGGGCGTCCTTGTGTTGCTGCCTCCTGCCGTGAGGTCCACGCGGTCCTTGAAGACCGACTTGTCATCGCTTTCGCCGAACTCGTCTCCATCGGCATCACGGATGCTGTGCGCTACGGCAGTGTCCGTCGGCAGGTACTTGCCTTCGCTCAGCGTCGGCGTCCCCGTGTACGTTGCGTCGCCATACCCGTACTCCTGCATGGTGGTGAGCGGAGACAACACCGAGCCGCTTGCCGGGTAGAGAAAAGGCCGGATGCCAGCGACGTATGCCCCGTCGCTCACAGTGATTCGGCACTTCGCCTCCTCGAAGATCGTAGCCGGGTCTGTCGCCCCTACGCCTTCGGTTGCCGGTGCCCCCTGCGTCGATAGCCCCGTGAACGTTGCGTCCGCGCCCATCTGCTCCGATGCAATCGCGACGGTGCGCTTGTTTGCACAGACGAATGCCAGCCGCAGGCGTTGCTCGAAGATGCCACTCTCAGCCGGTGCCACGCGCCCCCGCTGGTGGTCCGTCCAGTCGCTCTCCACTGTCTCCCGCACGAACAGCGCTGCCTGACCGTCCCGGTATATCTCCAGCTTGTAGAGCCCGCCCCACTCGATTGCGACCTTGTAGTCCGTCGCGTCGTCCTCGTGCAGGAACAGGTCCACATACAGGTTCGTGTTCGCCTCGAAGGCGCTTGTGCTCTCGATGTAGGTATCCGTCGCAGTAGCGTCCGTCTGGTGCATCCAAGTGCAAGCGGTCCCCCACAGGTTGTCAACCTCAACCCAGGTGCCGCCGCTCGTGGTCGCGTTGTCGGTGTTTGTGTCCCGCGTGCCATCGTAGACCGGGCGCAGCATGAGGACGCCGCTGATCGGCTCAAGCCACAGATCAGCTTGGCCTGTCGTGGCGTCCTTTGAGAATACCGAAGTGCGCGCTGCCCACAAGTCGCGCGGCTTGAACCTGAAGGTCACAGCGGGTCCGCTGATGTAGTCCTCGGGCTCGTTGATGGTCAGGCCGATTGTGGGCATAGAAAAAGCCCTGCCAGTCTCCCGGCAGGGCCTCCTTGGGTTGTTGGTGCTACGCCGCTATCTCATTGAGCCCCGTAGGCTGATAGCACCTCCGCCGTCCCTGGCGCGTCGGTGCTACCGTTGCTCAGCGTCACGGCAAACGAGAAGTCAGCCGTGCCTTTCCATGGTTCCCAAAACACCCACGTCGCTTCGCGCGTCCCGACTGCGTCCCCGCTGCAGACCATCGGCTTCCCCATCGTCTGCGCGAACGCCTTGACCACTGCAGGCCATTGACTCGACGGCACCCGCAGGTCGTGCCACTCGTGAGGCTTGCGCGGGAGCTTCAGCCGCTTCGCGCGCCGCGATTGCGTGTCGCCTTCTGTGCCCCCGAGGTTCCGGCAGAACGTGATGTATTGCGTCTGGACGCCTGCTCCAAGCGCCGCATTGCGCAGCATGAACCAGAAGGCAGCCTCAGACTCGAGGGAACGCTCGTTCTGTAGCACAGTCCAGATCGGCGGCCTGTCGTCCCGCTCCTCCTCTTGCGCCACGGCAAGCCATGTCACCAGCACGAGCACAACAGCCATCAGCATCCGCATGGTGCCACCATCCCATTGCGTGATGTCACTGCTGAACTATCCGAACCAACAGCCGGATCATCACCACACCAGCACTGTGGACCGAGTACACCCAACACCCGATCATGGCATGCGCCGCAGCAACCGACACCAACCCGATAGCCATCGTCAGATCATCCGTGTTCACTGCGCCAGAGAACGAGACGGACGCCGCAAAGCCCATGATCGCAGCCGATAGCCAGCACATGACTGCCAGGAACAGCCCCCAGGTCTGCAGCCCTTCCGCTGCCCGCATTGCGACGGTCTCTTCGTGAGACACGCGCCTCTCCTTCGCCACCACCACCGGCGGCGCTGGTTCGGCCACCGGCGGCGCTATCACCGGCTTAGGCTTCGGTGCGAACTGCTGCTTCCACGCCTCTTCGCAGGCCTTGCAGACCGTCTGCCCTTGCGGAAGAGGCGTATGCTTGCCATGCTCACGGCATGTCCTGCAGTACCCCCCGGCTATCGACACCGCTGCCACCTCGCGTGTTCCATGCTCACTGCCACCAGACTACCACAATTCCGACACCCATAGCGCAACTCCTGCTACGGGATTGACCGCCACGAGCCAACTCCTGCGAGCACCTTCGGGATCACCTGCAGCGTCTTGTCGACGGCCATCTCCGCTATCTCCTCGGACGCCTGGTCGTCCCAGTGCCCGTAGATGTCGATGCGAACCTTCTTGTCGCCCGTCGAGTACGCCCGGATGCGGCTTGCTGCCGTCTCGTTCAGCCGCACGCCACCCTGACCAAGCCAGTAACTGCCTGTTGCACCAGCCATCCGGTAGCCCGAATACGCGGCACCGCCCGCGATCATGCGGTTGATGCGGGCCTCGGCAAGGCCGGATACGCCACCCGTCGAGAGTATCTCCCGCGCGATGCTTGGCTGCCGCCCTTTGTCGGCTTGGCTGAGCCACCACTGCTGCGCCTGCCGCCAGACGTCTGCCGCCTCCTGCCCAAGGCCCTGCGCAGCCAGGTAGTCGCGCAGTTGCTTGAAGCGGCCCATGATGTACTCGCCAAGCTGCTGGACGTTGCCGCCCGCGCCGAAGACTCGAGCGTAATGCCGCCGCGTCGCGCCACTGGCCTCGGCAAGCTGCTCTGCGATGCCGCGCTGCTCCTGCGCCGCGCCGATCTGTGCCATGAGGGCCGCCCGCGTGTCCTGTATCTCGCGCTGCCTCAGATCGAACAGGACGGCCTCAGAGCCGCCGGTATCACCCGTCCGGGCCAGTACCCCCGCCCGGCCCATCGCGGCCTGCCTGCGGGCCGCCCAGGCTGCTGAACTGTACCCTCCTGCGAGGGCACGGTCCGCGCGCGCCCCAAGGAGGTCATAGGCCCGCATCTGTGCGCTGGTGGACTCCTGAAACATCTGGTAGCGGTAGGCCGTCATCACGGCCTCCGACCCCTCCGTGTCGCCGCCTGCGGCCATGAGCCGCGCCTTCGCAGCAACGGCCTCCGCACGGCGCGCCTGCCAGGACCCTGCGCTTTCGCCCGACATGAAGCCGCTCTGGATCATGCCGATGTACTGCTCCGCCTTCGCTATCGCGGCGTCCTGGAGCTTAATGTTGTAGGCGCGTATCTGGTCTACCAGCTTCATGCGCTGTTCGATGTACTCGACCA
>CAZOSR010000173.1:0-4346 GCA_964582445.1 uncultured Coriobacteriaceae bacterium
GATGCGGTCATCAACGTGGGCATCTCCGGACCGGGCGTGGTACGCGCGATCATCGCGGCTCTGCCCGATGACGCCGATCTCACCGCCGTGGCCGAAGCCATCAAGGCGACGTCGTTCAAGATCACGCGCGCGGGTGAGCTTGTGGCGCGTGAGGCGGCACGCAGGCTCGGCGTGAGCATGGGCATCGTCGACCTCTCGCTGGCTCCCACCCCCGCCGAAGGCGACAGCGTCGCCGAGATCCTAGAGGCGATGGGCGTGGAACGCTGCGGCGCACCAGGCACCACGACCGCGCTCGCGCTCCTGAACGACGCCGTCAAGAAGGGCGGTGCCATGGGCACATCCTCGATCGGCGGACTGTCGGGGGCGTTCATTCCCGTATCCGAGGACGCAGGGATGGTGCGGGCGGTGGAGGACGGCGCGCTCAACCTCGAGAAGCTCGAGGCGATGACCGCTGTGTGCTCGGTAGGCCTCGACATGATCGCGGTGCCCGGAGACACGCCAGCCGAGACGATCGCGGGCATCATGTCCGATGCATGCGCGATCGGTGTCATCAACAGCAAGACCACCGCGGCACGGCTCATCCCCGCCGTGGGCAAGGTCGCCGGCGACCATGTAAGCTGGGGAGGTCTCCTAGGCGCAGCCCCGGTCATGGACGTATCTCGCTGGAGCTCGGCCAAGCTCATCAACCGTGGCGGACGCATGCCCGCACCGCTTGGGAGCTTGCGGAACTAGACACCCTCAATACACGGAAGATGCGGCAAACGGCGGCTTGCAGGGAGCTGCAATCGGAGAAATCGGTGCGTTCGTCACGATTTCAGCGCCCTTTCATCTCTGCAACTATGCCGTTCGTCACAAAATCGTGGACCAGGGCTGCTTAAGGCTGCGAAAGTGTTGGGCACGTGCCGATACATATCACGTGAGCAGGTATGCAGAGTGGTGCTCGGGACACCGGGCATCCGACTCTGAGGCGGTGTGGTGAAAGCTCTATACGACATGGACGCCCGCCGGCAGGGGCAGAAAGCCGGGGGCAGGCGTGAGCGTCGCCTGCGCCTGCTGAGTGCTGTCCTCGTCGCCATGCTGCTCCCGATCGCTCCCACCTCGGCCCTCGTGGAGACCACGATCACCATCGATGGCGCCTTCGCCGACTGGACGCCGGTGTTCGATGACGCATCCAACTGCCGATACGATCCGGCAGGCGACTCATCCAACATCGACGCTGATCTCACGCTTGTGGCGGTCACCGGTGACACCGACTACCTCTATACCTACATGCGGCGGGGAACGACCAGCGGTGGGGCCGCACCCAACTACCTGGTGTTCATCGATCTTGATGGTGACGGACGGATGGAGTCAGCCGACCGCGTCCTGCAGTACAATCTCACGGGAAGCAACACCTTCAGCTCCGCAACGGTCTACACGTACGTGCCCGCCGACACCGCACTCGGCGATGACATCAACAGCACGACGCTCCGGACGGACATGAAGAAGTACGGGGTCAACCCCGTGTCGCTCCCTGTGGACGGCACAGCCCTTGGTGAGGACAGAGGATCCCAGTTCGAGGGCAGGGTCCTGTGGAGCACGCTGGGCGTTCAGCCGAACACGCCGGTCAAGATCCGCTTCTACGCATCGCAAGGGAACGCCTACGACTACGCGGACACCATCCACCTGATCGACTACGGCGTCACGATTGAACCCGACCGCACATCGGGTGCCGCTGCAGGCACCGATGTCGTGTACGAGCACACGGTCAGCAACACCGGAAACGTAACGTCACGCTACCAGCTCACGGCGACATCGTCCCGGGGCTGGACGGTCAGCATCCGCGAGGCCGACGGTGTCACGCCGATCGGGTTCGTCGACCTGGCGCCCGGGGCCTCGGCGCTCATCAAGGCTGTGATCACGATTCCCGGCAACGCAGCCGATGGCACGCGGGACACGCTGTCTGTGATGGCGCGCCACGTGGATGGCACGAACGCGATCACGGGCCTCGCTTCCGATACGGCCACCGACATCACGACCGTCGGGCCCCTGCTGGTGGTCCCCGACCAGAGCGGCTCGATCACCTCGGGCGACACGATCGAGTTCGCCAACACCGTGATGAACAACAGCCCTTCACCCTACACGGTTCGGCTGTCCGCCACATCCAAGGCTGGCTGGGTCACACAGGTGCTTGATGCCTCAGGCACGACGCCCGTGACCGAGATCGCTCTGGGACCCGGGGAGTCAGTGGCAGTCGTGGTACGAATCACCACGCCCGCAGGCACCGCACTCGGCACGGTCGACGTGACCACCGTCGAGGCAACCGTCGTGGGCACTCCGAGTATTCGTGGCAGAGGCTACGACACCGTCACCATCCGACCCGCACTCACAATCGCACCCGATAGGAGCTATCCAGCCGGCCCCGGCACGTCGGTGTTGTATCGGCACACGATCACGAACAGCAGTGCCGTCACCCGCACGTTCACGCTGAGTGCTACCTCCAGCATGGGGTGGCCGGTGACCGTCCTCGGATCGGATGCCGCCACCCCGATCACGAGCGTTGAGTTGCCGCCTTACGGAGGCAGCACGGAAGTCGTGGTGCGCGTGACGGTACCAGCCGGCGCCGCGCAGGATTCCATCGATGTCACCACGCTCACGGGCTCGGATGGGCTGCTGAGCGCTACCGCGACCGACCGCACGACTGTTGCGGTACTCGCCACGTTCGGGGTGAGTGGCTTTGGCACGCCGCAGGACACGTTCGATCTCGGCGACATCGTGTACGCCCGCGGCATGGGGCTGCCATCGAAGTCGGAAGTGAGATTCCAGTGGTTCGATCCCACCGGCAACCTCATGGCCGAGTCGAACCTCATCAAGGCCGACAGCACCGGCATCGCCCAAGCAAGCTACACGATCGGATCGGCTGCTCCTGTCGGTCAGTGGTCCGTGCGACTCATCCCGAGCACCGGCAGCCCGATCACCGTTCCTTTCTACGTGGGCTACAAGGCTGACATCACGGCGCTTGCAGCCACCGGCGGTGACATGATCTCGACGCCTGTAGCGGTCACCTCTACAGTCCGGAACAGCGGTGGTGCTCCACTCTCCGGCACGTACATCACCTACAGGATCTGGTGGGATGCGGACAGCAACGGGCTCCTCAGCACTGGTGACTCGTACGTAGCAGACGACGGCTCATGGGCAGCCGCAGGCACCGGGACCGGTATCACGAAGGAGACCACCTCGGTGGCGGTCGCCGCCGGAGGCGGCACCTACTCCGATGCGTGGAGCGTCAGCAATGAGGACTTCCAGGAGAGCGGCATGTACAAGCTCACCGCTGAATGGAAGTCGTCGGCGGGCGTGTTGATCGACTCACAGACAACCGAGTTCTTCGCGGTGCCCGGTAGAGCAGGTTTGAGTCTGACGATCAGCAAGACCGAGGTGGACTTCGGCACCGTCGATCCGGGAGAGACCTATACCGACTCAGGTATCGGGCTCACGGTGGCATCTGGCACCGGCTACACGTTGCACGCCGAGGTGGCGGGACAAGCCGCCGAGCTTGGACTGGCAACCACACTCGCATCCGAGACCACCGGCACCAGCACAAGCGGTGCCGCCTACACCGACACACCAAGCATCACCGTGCCCTGGAGCACTGCACCAGGGTCGTATGCGGCCACTATCACCTACACAGTCGTGGCGGACATCTGATGACTGCCGACTTGCATAGAGCGACGCTCACCACACGTTCGCCACGGTGTGAGTACGCGTCCGGAAAGGAGGCGCGCTGACAGAAAGGCACGGGTACGCAGCGGCACAAACCCACCGTCCGTCCCTGCAAATGACCGTTCATCACACAAAGAGTCATGGAGAGGTCCGGACGTGCCGATGTAGTACAAGCGGGAGGACTGCAGCGATCGACAGCGTCACAGACGTCACGAGATCGCTGGTAATGGCAGAATCGAATCGCAAACAGTGATGACATGCACCAAGGAACACAAAGGAGGTTTGCAGTGAAGAAGACACTCGTACTCGCGCTCGCAGCCGTCATGGTGTTGGGCGTGGCAGGGGCGGCGTTCGCCGAGAGCGTGACGTACACAGCGCCTGCCAGCAATGCCGCCGATCCGGTCGATGTCAAGGCAACCGTCAACGCGAAGATCGAACTGACTGTTGATACGCCAGCAGCCGCTCAGACGGTGGACTTCGGGACAATCGACCCCGGCGTGGCATCGACCCAGAATGTGACGGTTACCGTGAAGTCCAACAAGGCATGGACCGGCACTTCGGTCCTCGGCGGCCAAGCGGCGGCCATCGGCCTCACCACTTCCACCGCCACCGACTGGACGGCCCTGGCCGGCTATGGCGCAAAGGGC
>CAZOSR010000174.1:0-4332 GCA_964582445.1 uncultured Coriobacteriaceae bacterium
ACAAGTTCCTCTCGGCGCGCGGTGAGATGCTGGACGAGATCGCGATGATGCTCGGCGGCCGTGTCGCAGAAGCGATCGCAATGGGGGACATCACGACCGGTGCCAGCAACGATATCGAGCGCGCGACCAAGCTCGCGCGCCAGATGGTCACGCAGTACGGCATGAGCGAGAAGCTCGGTCCGATGACGCTGGGTGAGGGTCAGCACGAGGTCTTCCTCGGCAGGGACTTCTCGGCGACTCCCAACTACTCCCAGGAGATCGCATTCGAGATCGACAAGGAGGTCCGGCGTCTGATCGACGAGGCGTACGAGACCGCGCACCGGATACTCACCGAGCGCCGGGAGCAGCTCGACCTCATGGCCGACGTGCTCGTGGAGCGCGAGACGGTGGACAAAGAGGAGCTGGAGGCGCTGCTCGAGGGTACCTGGAACGAGTACCTCGAACAGGAGAAGCTGAAGGCGACCGAAGAAGAGAAGGCCGAGAAGGGCAAGAAGCGCGGCAAGAAGGCCGAGTCGGAGCCGGAGCATGCGCAGCCCGTTGACGACCGGCCGATCGTGGATGTGCCTGTGCCGCCCACCGAGGACGCGGCGAGTCCGGCGTAAGGGCTGCCCGGCCACTGATCCATCAAGGATTCGGAAGGCGCCTCGTGTGAGGCGCCTTCTTCGTGCAGGGTTGTTGACTGAGTCTGCTATATGTCTTATACATATACGCCAAGAGGAAGGAGGCGGCGCATGGGCGGAACGGCGGGCGAAGGCAGGTCTGCAGAAGCGGCGACGGGCTGCCGCCCCAGGCGTTGCTGCGAATCCGGCGACGGCACCCGCAGGGGTGCTGCTGCCGGGCGAGGGGCGTATGTGGAGCCCGCGCTGCTTGCAGCGCTATCCGTCTCTGAAGGACACGGCTACGATCTCGCCCGCGCGATCGAGGAGATGACCGGAGGAGAGGTCGTGCCCGATGCAGGGGGCCTCTACCGCATCCTGCGACGCCTCGAAGAGGATGGCTTTGTCACGTCGGAGTGGCAGGAGGGAGACTCCGGTCCCCAGCGCCGCTCGTATCGCATCACATCCGACGGCAGTGCGCTGCTCGCTCATTGGGTGGTGCACCTTGAGGAGCGTCGTCGGACGCTCGAGGTCCTGATCGACGTCGTGAAATCCGTATCGTCGCCGGGAGTCACCGGCATAGAACAAGGGAGGCAGTGATGAAGGTAGCGGTATCAGCACTCGGCCCGACACTCGAGGATGGGGTGGACTCGCATTTCGGGCGGGCACACTACCTGATCGTGGTCGACAGCGAGACGGGTGAGTTCGAGGCGATCGACAACGCTGCGAACAAGGGCGCGATGGGCGGTGCCGGTATCGGGGCGGCGGAGACCGTCTCCGACCGTGGCGCCGGCGCGGTGGTGACCGGACACCTCGGCCCGAATGCCTTCAAGGCGCTCCAGGCGGCCGGCATCCCAGGTTACACCGGTATCGGGCGCACGGTGCGAGAAGCGGTTGCGGCCGTGGTAGCAGGCGAGCTGGACCAACTGACCGAGGCTGGAGAAGCGCACGCTGGTTCGTGATGATCCGGGTAGGGTTCAAGGCTGACAGAAAGGGATCGAGATGAGTGAGGACGGACGGATCGTGCTGGCGGTTCCCAGCAACGGGCAGGGCGGTCTCGACGCGGAGCGCTCGGGGCACTTCGGGCGCTGCGACTGCTTCACGGTGGTGGAGATCGCCGATGGTGCGATCGTGGACACGCGCATCGTCGCCAACCCCCCGCATCAGGATGGCGGTTGTCTCCGCCCGGTGAACCTGCTCGCGGGCGAGGGCGTCAACGCGCTTGTGGTAGCAGGGATCGGCGGGCGTCCGCTTGCCGGGTTCAACGACGTGGGAATCACGGTGTATTTCGACAACCAGATCCCACAGGTGGGGGCGATCGTCGAGCGGGTGGCGGCAGGCGCTGTCGAGGTCATCGATCCTTCGTATGTCTGCGGCGGGCACTAGGCTATGACTGCTTTCGCAACGCGGCTTGCGGGCCGGCTGACCGTTGCCGTCGCATCGGGCAAAGGCGGTACCGGTAAGACCCTCGTGGCAACCAACCTCTCACTTGCCGCAGCTCGGGCCGGCACTCCGACGGTGCTCGTCGACTGTGATGCCGACGCGCCCAACGACGCGCTGTTCCTCGCACCGCAAGAGCCCCGGGTGCGAGAGGTGACGGTTCCGTTGCCCGTGGTCGATGCGGCCTCGTGCACGCTGTGCGGGGCGTGTCGGCGGGCATGCGCGTACGGGGCGATCCGCATCCTCGGCGGTGCGGTCATGGTGTTTCCCGAGCTGTGCCACAACTGCGGCGCCTGTGTGAAGGTGTGCCGGCCGGGCGCGCTTCAGGAGGAGCCGGTGCGCGTGGGCGAAGTCGAGTCCGGTGGGGTAGCGGCCGAGGTAGCCGCGCCCGCTGGTCTCGCTGTCGTGACGGGTCGCTTGGATATCGGGGAAGTGAAGACGCCCACAGTCATCCGTGCGGCACGCAAGCACGCCGAAGTCCTCCACAAGACGCTCACGGTGCTCGATGCTCCTCCGGGTGTCGCCTGCGCTGCGGTGGCCGCTATCCGTGACGCCGACGTACTCGTTCTGGTGACCGAACCGACACCCTTCGGACTACACGACCTCGAGCTGGCGGTCGACCTCGGCCGCGAGATGGGGATCCCGCTCGGTGTGGTGGTCAATCGTGACGCCGTGGAGCCCTCGGAGGTCGACGCGTACTGCGAGCGTGAGGGCATCCCGATACTTGCACGCATCCCGTTCGACAGGCGCGTTGCCGAAGTCTACGCCTCCGGCGGACTGGTTATCGACGAACACCCCGACGGCGGTGCCTGGTTCGATGGGCTCTGGCACGCGGTGCGGGATCTTGCGGAGGAGGATGCGTGATGCAGCGGATCGTCTTCGCATCGGGCAAAGGCGGCACCGGTAAGACCACACTGACAGCTCTCACCGCGCGGCTGTTGAGCGACAAGGGCGTTCAACTCGCGCTGGCCGACTGCGATGTGGAGGCGGCGAATCTGCCCATCGCGCTCGGCGCGAAGACCGTCTCGCGTGAGTCGTTCGCAGGCGGCTCGAAAGCCGTGATCGACGCGGATACATGCACGGGTTGTGGTGCGTGCGCGTCCGCGTGTCGCTTCGGCGCGCTCGAGGCAGATGAGGACTACTACAAGACCCGTGCGTACGTGGTGGACGAGTGGGCGTGCGAGGGGTGTGGCGCGTGCGCACCGGCGTGCCCCCAGGGCGCCATCACGATGGTGCAGTCGCAGGCTGGAGAGGTCATCACCGCGGAAGCCAGCATAGGGCCGATGGTCTACGGCAGGCTCGCCCCGGGCGAGGACCTCTCGGGCAAGCTCGTGACCGAGGTGCGGCAACGTGCCGATGAGGCCGCAGCAACTCGTGGTGCGGACCGCATGTGGATCGACGGGCCCCCCGGTGTGGGATGCCCGGCCATTGCCTCGATCACCGGGACCGACCTGGTCGTCGGCGTGACCGAGCCGACCGTATCGGGTGAGCACGACCTCATGCGCCTCGTCACCCTGGCGCGGCGCTTCGGGATCCCCGTGGCGGTCGTGCTCAACAAGGCAGATCTCTCCGCCGAAGGGGCGCAGCGCCTGCGGGATCGCGTGGCGGCCGAGGGGCTCGAGCTGATCGCGGAGATCCCGTACGACACCGCCGTGGCGGAGATTCCCGGGCGCCTGGCGCGCGGTGAGGCATTCGCCTATCCCGAGACTCCGGGAATGGATGCGATTCGCACCGTGGCCACGTGGTTGCACGAGCGACAGAGCACCACCCCGTAGAACGCTGCGCTCCCACTCCCGCGCTTTGGGTAGTAATGTACGGACGGCGCAGGGGGGCGCAGCATGGGGGATCAGGGGTATCAGCATCGGGCCATCCGGAGGATCTGGCCGGTGCGCTCGCGCGCACGTGAGCGCGATCTCATCCCCAGACCGCCGGAAGCGCAACAGGCCCTCGTCGATGCACTTGATTCTGTCTCCGGGTCGATCTCGTCAGCCGCCTCCGTCCACGACGTGATGACGACGATCGTGGATGCCGCCAAGTCCTTCACGGGTGCCGAGAAGGTGGCGGTCTGTCTGGTCGACGAGTACGCCGAGGGGCTGGTGATGGACGAGGCCACGCTCGTTGTCCGTGGCGCTCGCGACACCCACCTTCAGGAATGGTGGGGCCAGCACCTCGCGGACATCGCCGACGACGTCTTCGGGTGTGGCCGCCCCTCCTGTGAAGTCGACCGGGAGCGCGGCGCCTGGCTGCTTGCTGTGCCGGTGCGCGTGCAGGGCGAGCCGCTCGGCGTGCTGATCGC
>CAZOSR010000175.1:0-4313 GCA_964582445.1 uncultured Coriobacteriaceae bacterium
ACCTCCGTGGCTACGAGGGGGGTTTCCGGGTGAGCTCGCAGCCGAGCACGGACCGTGCGGCTGACGTCGTCGCAGTGCTCTACGCGTCCCTCATCCTTGCCGTGGCGCTCCTCTTCCGCGTGATACCGGAACTTGCGGGCTACTCATGGCTGGTAACGGCTGCTGGTGCGATCGACCTCCTCACGGGACTGCTGATCGGACGGAGACGCTCATGAACAAACACACCCATGACCATGGACGCCTCGTGGATGCCGAGGAGATCATCCGGATCAGCTGCGTCCGGCATACGTACGAGGATGGCACGAGCGTGCACCTTTGCGGTCTGGACTTCCTTGCACACACCGGAGCCAGAGTCGCTGTGCTCGGGCCCAACGGGTCGGGCAAGACCACCATGCTCTTCCACATCCTCGGCCTGATGAAGCCGCAGGAGGGTGCCGTGACGGTTTTCGGCGTCTCACCGTCGGAGCGTTGGCCAGAGATACGCAAGCGCATCGGCGTGGTGCTGCAGAACGTCGACGAGCAACTTCTCGCGCCGACCGTGATAGACGACGTCATGTTCTCCCCGCGCCAGTACGGGCTCTCAGAGCGCGAAGCGCGCGAGCGGGCACGCGCTGCACTGGAGCTGCTCGGCATCGATCATCTGGCCGACCGCGTGCCCCACAACCTGTCCGGTGGCGAGAAGAGGAAGGTTGCGCTCGCGGGCGCGCTGGTGATGGATCCTGAGCTGCTCGTGCTGGACGAGCCGTTCGAAGGGCTCGACCCTAAGTCGCGCTCCGCGTTGCTCGCGCTGATGGACCGGCTCGCGCGGGACCGTGGCGTGACGATCGTGATGTCCACGCATGACATCGACTCTGTGCCTGAGTTCGCCGACTACGCGTACGTGCTCGCTCCGGGCGGCAGGATCGCGCTTGCGGGGACACCAGAGGAACTGTTCTCGCATGCGGACGTGCTGGCCGAAGGCAACGTCACACCGCCGATCCTCGCCGAGTTGTTCGCACGCCTCCGTGCAGTGGACCCCTCGGCCCCCGAACCCGCGCTGTCGGTAGCTGCGGCTGTGGAGGCGCTGAGGGACTGGAGGAGTGCCTGCTAGACGCTCGCCCCCTCGGCGCCCTCCTGCTCGACGGGGAAGATCGCGCTGATGGCCTCGCGCGCCACGACGATGAAGGGCGGGGACGCGATCAGGCGCTCGTCTTCAAGGCGGTGAACCTGCGCGTTGGTGATCGCGTAGAAGTCCTTGGCTTTCGCGTTGAGGGAATCCGATAGCCGGGCCCCCTCCAGGATGTGCATGTCCCCATCGATGCGATGATCCTTGGTGATGATCATAACGCGGATGGTGTCCTTCTTTGTGATCGCCATGCCTGACACCTGCTCTCGGTCAGTCGCGTCGGATGATCGTCCCTGCATGCTCCCCGCGGAGCGCCTTCGTGAGATTGCCGTGCTCAAGCCCATTGACTATCTGCACGTGGTCGACGACCTGGCTGTTGCGCAGAATGTCGAGACACGGCCGCTCCAGAATGAGATCGTCCAGACCCCGCGCTTGGAGCTCGTCAACGGTGATCTCCGGGATGAACTCTGCGTCTGGATCCTTCTTGGGGTCGTCGGTATACAGACCGCGTTCGTCCTTGAGGTAGATCATCGCCTTCGCGCCGATGAGGTCGGCCATGAGCAAAGCACCCACATCGGTCCGGTGGATCGGTATCCGCCCCTTCTCCGGAGGGATGGCGAAGAAGTCGTACGGCGGCATCCCCTGCGTGACCGGGACGCAACCCTGCGCAAAGTAGTTGGGCAGCTTCATGATCGCATCCTGGTCGATCTCGATGCCGCCGTGGTCAGCCAGCAGTGTGGCGACCAGGAGCGCGTTCTGCTTGGAGACCGAACTGCCAAAGGCGGCGATGATGCCGGTTGGCATACCGAGCTCGAGGCCGATGGCGTAGATATGCCGGCTCCGCGTACCTCCGCCGGTCATGAGGAGCATCTTGTGCTCGTCTTTGTTGGCGATGATCTCCTCGACGATGCCGGGCAGTGCATGACGTCCACGATCGCACACCGACTGACCACCGATCTTGACGACCGTTACGTCAGGGAACAGGCGCCTCTGTGGCGCGACCTCAAGCGAATCCAGGAAACTCTCGCTCACCAGGCTCTCGCCCATGAGCCTGCTCTTGATGTGCAGTCTCTTACTGTCCCGTTCGCGCTCGAGCGCCATCGGCGACCTCCCTTGTGCATGTCGGCTGGATGACGCCCCGCAGCCGGGCGGGGCGGCAGTACTATTCGGCGGCCGGGAGCTTGTGACCCTTCTCCTCGACTGAGAGCTCTACGAGCTCTGCGCCGACGGTCTCCGCGATCTGCTCCAGCTCGCCCTTGCGCAAGTGCTTCGCGTGGATCTTCAGCTTGGTGCCGGCGACCGCGACTACGAGGAAACGCGGGGCCCGCTCGCCTTCCCCGACATTCATACGCTCGCGATAGAAGATCGTCCCTGTCATGTCTGCCTCCTGGCGTTCGGGGACTGTACATCCTGCGGTGGTGAAGTTCTCACTGGATGCGTACCCTGTCCCGGTGGTTCTCAACTGCGGAGCCGTACGAATGGTGACCTCAGGACTCCTGCGCCGAGGGTGCCGCGATACCCTCGTAGAGCGCCGCAACTGACGGACGCGCCAACACGACCAGCGTGAAGACGCCGATCGCTGTCCCGTACGGAATCTCGAGGCAGCTCAACGCGGCCGCGACCATCGTGCCCACCCGGTGGGTGCGGTCCCGCACCCAGAAGCCTGCCATGATCTTGAGCACCGCCAGCCCGCCCACGATCACCAGCGTGAACACCGTCATGGCGATCCACAACCAGCCTACCTCGGTCGAGGGGGACTCTCCGGGACCGAACGGCACGGTGAAGAACATGCCTCCGATAAGCGCGAAGTACGCACCGATGAACAGCGCGTAGAGCCCGAGGAGCCCGCCTGACAGCCAGTACAGCACGGGAATCAGCCTCAGATGCGTGTCATCAACGATCGCCTGTCGCTGTTCCGCATCCACGTCGTGCTCCTTTCCGCACTCACCTGAAACCCGCACCGGTCCGGCACATATCCCTGATCCAAGAGGGATACCGCCAGACGAGCGACCTACTCGAGCGCCTGAGCCAACGCCGACTTGACCGCCGGACAGACTGCGGCGTTGCCGCCGAGATAACGCAGCGAACTGATCGCCGCCCTGTTCGCCACGAGCGCATCCCGCGCTGGCGCCGAGAGAGTCGTGCTGTTGGTGAGAAGCATGACCGAGCCCGTCCGAGCCTGCGACACCCCGCCGGCAAGCGCATCAGGGAAGTCCTGGCCGGTCGCCACGGCAGCGCGATCCCAGCTCATGCCTTCATCAGCGGCGTACGCTGCGACCGCAGCAGCGGTCGTGTAGCGGTCAGCCCCGTTCAACCTCACAACCGAGCCCTCCGCCGGGCCCAACTGCGCGGCAAGGCTCGTCTCCACGCTCTCGGGAACCACGGATGTCCCACCCAGGACCAGCGCCCTGGTGACGCCGATCTCCCCCAACGCCAGGACCGTCGGCCCGGACAACCCGTCGGGTGCGGTCAACAGGAGCGGCCACCGGCGTGCCGCACTCAGCGGGGATGCGGCAAGCGCATCGGGGAAATCCGTGCCGGTGGCGAGGAGGCACGTCCCGTCATACGCATCGCCAGACACCGCGACCACCTCGCGCGCAATCATCTCAGCCGTCTCGTACCGGTCCGCTCCGCCTATGCGCTGCACGGCATCGTCTCCGAAAAGCTCGCACAGAACGGCCTCGACCGAGGGACCCACTGCACCTTCGCCGCCGAGGATCACCGCCGATGTGGCGTTGAGTCGATCGATCTCGGCAAGCACGACGGGCGGAAGAGAGCCGCCGCGTGTGAGCAGGATCGGCGCCTCGTACGCACCTGCAAGCGCCGCCCCACCGAGTGCGTCCGGCCAGTTCTCACCGGTTGCGATCACGACGCACGACGCGCTGCCGAACGCCGCCTGGCTCATCCTGACCGCCGTCTCGTACCGGTCGGAACCAGCGATGGTGGTGAAGGCCACATCCGGGCCGACCGCATCCGGATCGATCACGAATCTTGCCGTGGCTGTAGCGGTGTTGGCAGCCGCATCAATCGCCGTGACCACGAGCACGTGCTCGCCGGGCACGTCCAGAAGGGTGCCGGAGACGAACGGGACTCCATCGAGCGTTGCCGTGAGCGACGTGAGCGCAGCGTCAACCGCGGAGAACTCAGGAGTGATGGCCGACGGGTACACGCCGCCGTCCTTCACGCAGGAAAGGGTGATCGCGGGGGG
>CAZOSR010000176.1:0-4306 GCA_964582445.1 uncultured Coriobacteriaceae bacterium
AGGTGTGGTCCGTCACGTAGAACACGAAGCGGTCCTCGTGCGTGTGGAAGAGCAGATGCCTGTCGTCGACGTGATGCTCGAGTGCCGACGCGACCCGCCTAGTGAGCTCGTTGCCGTACTGGAACCCGTAGACGACCTCCACGAGCTTGGCCGCCCGCAGACTGACGCCCACGAGCGCACGGCGGTCCAGCAGCCGGAGCCAGGAGTCGTGTGCGAGAGACGCCTCCAGGTACTTGAGGTTGGGCAGGCCGGTCAGGGCGTCGTGCTCACTCGCGTACCGGCGCTCCTGCTCCACCGCCACGCGTTCCGAGACGTCGAGCACGATGCCTTCGAGCGCCACCACGGTGTCGTCATCATCGTAGACGCCCTGGCCCATCTCGAGGACCCACTTGCGCTCCCCGTCCTTCGTGATGATCTCGTACTCCCACCTGAACGGCTCGTGCCGGGGAAGGATCCGGATCCACTCGTCACGCAGCACCTGATGATATTCGGGCGCGATCAAGTCGTTGAACGAGAGGTCGCGGTTGTAGAGCAGACTCTCGGCGGGGTGTCCGGTGAGCGCTTCGCAGCCCGATGAGACGTAGTGCATGGTCCACTCGGCATCGTTGGCGCACCGGTAGGCCATGCCCGGAAGGTGCGAGAGCAACACCGACTTGCTGCGCTCGCTCTCCATCAGGGCCTGCTCCATGGCCTTGCGCTGCGAGATGTCCTCGATGACGCAGATGTACGTGTGATGGTGCCCGCCCGCCGTGGTGAACGGCGCCACGACGATATCCGCCCACACGGCTGAACCGTCCGGCCGTATGAAGCGCTTCTCGAGGGAGTATCCGCTTATCTCGCCCGCTCTGAGCCTGGCGAAGTACGGCATCTCCGCAGCGAAGTCCTCGGGGTGGGTGATGGCCGCCCAGCCGAGCCGTATGAGCTCCTCACGGCTCCTCCCCGTGACCGTCTCGAACATCGGGTTGATGCTTGTCGCCACCTCTTCGTCCGGATCGGACGGATGGGGACTGTACGCCACGCAGATGCCCACCGGCGCCTGCCGGAAGAGCGCGCTGCAGACTGCCATGTTGTTCTGGACCTGCCGCGAGCGGCGCTTCTGGAGCTGCAGTTGCTGGTGGATACTGATGCGCGCACGCACGGCTTCCGGATGAAGGGGCCGACGCAGGTAGTCGACGGCACCCGCCCGCAACGCTTCTGCTTCCCGCAAGGGATCAGTGCCGTCAGTGAGTGCGATGATGCTGAACGGGAGACGCTCGCAACCGTTCCCGAGCGACCGCAGAAGCTCGAGTGCGTCCGTTTCGGGCGTGTCAAGATCGAGAACGACGACATCGAGGTCGTCGCGCGCTTGCATCAGGAGCAGCGCCTCGACGCCGTCATCTGCGACGAGAACACAGCAGTCGCACAACGCTTCATAGATGGCCGACCGGTCCGCGTCCGATCCCCCCACGAGCAGCAACGTGCCGGGCGGCATCAAGGCCATACTCGCTTGCTGGTGCACGTCCGCATGCTGCTCCTATGTCGCGTGACCGCCTGTCCTGTCGCCCCCCCTCACGCCCCCCGGCGCCGCACTCACAGAATGGTATCGTCAAACGTTCCCGGAATCTGAACCCCCGGATCGAGGATGTTCTCGCCCCCGCTCTCCGTCCTGACCGCCCGGCGTGACGCGACCCTTCAGCATCTGACCGAGTGGTGTCGGACGACCAAGCCTCCACGCGAGTCGGACGCCCTCAGCACGAAGGCCCCGCTCCTGCGCACGGAGCGGGGCCTTCTGCGCTTCTCGCAGCCGCGTCGCCTCTTGAAGCTGGTGCCGCTACGCCTTCCCGTCCTCGGTGAGGATGCCGCCGGCGGCCATGTACCCGCCCACGAACGACAGACCGAGGTCCGCGTACATGCCGGTCAGCGGCTTACCGGCGAAGTTGTTGTCCCCTGCCGAGCCACCAGCGGTGTGCCAGCCCGCGTAGAGGCCCTCGATGGGCGCACCGCTCGTGTCCAGCACCTGCATGTGCGGATTGACCCGCAGCCCGAACTTGGAGCCGAAGACGTGCCCGCCGAGCTTGGCGCCGTAGTAGGGCGGCTCGTTGATCGGGATGAGCCAGTCAGGGCTGTACTTGAAGTTGGCCACGTAATCCTCGCCGGCCTCGCACGCCGCATTCCACTTGGTCACATGCTCCTGGAGCACGCCCGGCCGGATTCCGAGCTCGGTCTCCAGCTCTTCGATGGTGTCACACTTCTTGATCGCTCCGCGATCCACCATCATCCCGAAGCCGGTGCGCCAGTCGCGCTGCCACTCGGGCACCCGGTCGATCTTGGGATCATCCGCAGGGATGATCTTGGCCTTCCGGCAGATGAGCTGACCGAAGTAGTTCTCCTTCACGAGCTCCTCGTACTTGGAGTCGAAGCAGCAGAAGGTCACACCGTCGGGCTGCGTCATCTCGATCGCGCCCGTGTCGCACAGTCCCGCGCTGCTCGGCGGAGCGTCGTACGTGTACGGGTAACTGCGACCGGTCGACGAGATGTACGGGACACGCTGGCCGTTCTTGTTGATTCTCAGCCACGGCTGCCGGAGCGCCTGGTTGCCGTCCTTGTTGATGTGGCACTCCATCGTGATGTCGTACTCGCCCGGCTCTCGCCACCACACGCCGCCGTCGAACGCGCCGGTCGAGTCGAAGCCGGCCACGTCAGCACCGGCGCCCTGGCCCATGCGGATGCATTCGCCCGTGCCGTTGGGAGGTGTGGCGATGTTGGCGATGCCCTGCAGACAGGTGGCCGAGTATTTGGCCATCATGGCGCGGTTGACCTCGCAGCCACCGGCGGTGAGCACAACGGCGCGCTTCGCGTGGTAGTATTCCTCGGCTTCCTCGGCGGACAGCACCTTCACGCCCACGATCGCGTCACCGTCTTTGACGAGCGTCTCCACCGTAGTCTTCACACGAATGTCGACGCCCGCAGCGCGTGCGGTCTCGGTGAGGTCCTCGAACGTGCCGAAGTTGACGTTGATGGAGTTGAGCTCGGTCTCCTCACCGTCCCACTTGAGCAGCATGTTGCCCGCCGGAGACGGGTTGCCGGGTACCCACTTGCCGTTGGCCTCCTCGTTCATCCAGTCGATGCACTCGGGACCCTGGAGCGCCATGGCCCGAAGCAGTTCCGGGTCGCCACTCTGTCCTTGCGCGTCCATGAACAGCTCGACGATGGTGTCCACGTCGTACGGATACGACGGCCACGCCCACTGCTGCGCCTCGGCCATCTTGTGCCCACCGAGGTTCGAGAAGACACTCGAGTAGCGCGAATTGCCGCCGATGTACTCGCTGCGCTCGAGCATGATGACCTGGTAGCCCGCTTGCGCGAGCCTGATCGAGGCGTTCATCCCACCTGCCCCGGATCCGACCACGATGATGTCGGTCTCGTGTGTCCAGCTCGCTGGTGGCGCGACGGGGTCGATCGGCGCCGCTGCCGCCTCGAACGCGGCCTTCGCCGCCTCGTCCTCGGACGCCGCCCCATCTTTGTCGGTCGGACTACAACCGACGATGAGCGATCCAGCCGTCGTGGCCACGCCGAGCGTGGCCGCAGCTTTCAGGAAGTCGCGCCTGCTGAACGCGCCCTCGTCCGGCCTCTGGCAGTTCTTGGTCTCGGAATCCATGTGGGCCCTCTCCTCCCTGGTCCTCCGTCTGCACCTGCCTCCTGACAGGCTCCATCTGGAGTATGGGACGGCGAGGCCCCGTGTGTTCCCACGGATGTCCGCGTCGCTCGCATGGATTCTTGCATCGCGTTATCGGATTCTTACGCACACTGAACGCTCACCCGATGAGGGTCTTCAGCTCCTCCAGGTACAGGAGTCCGCATTCGTCGAGCTTGCTCTCGTCATAGAGTATGCAGGCGTCGTTGATGATCTCGAGGTCATCGATCTGGAACACCCGGAAGCTCTTCCTCGCCTCAAGGTCGGGGGTGATCCCCTTCATGTACATGCCGAAGGTGTCAGCCGCTCCCGAGAAGAAGTACTCCGAGTAGTTCATGAACGGCCAGCACCTGGCCTCCAGCTCCAGACCGGCTTCGGCGAACGTCTGTCGCACGACCTCGGCGACACGTAGCATGTTCCGCGTGTTGCCTACGACCAGGGCACAGGCGGTGAGGTCCCGCGCTGTGATCACTGGCTTCTCGAACAGCGGGTTCTCATCGGTCATCCAGAACCAATGCTGCTCGGACTTGATGCGCTTGCAGGCGAGCCCGGGCGGCACCTCACCGCCCTCGAATGCGCTCTCAGGCCGCCGCCCCCTCGCGTGCGGATAGAGGCACACCTCCTCCTCGCCCG
>CAZOSR010000177.1:0-4300 GCA_964582445.1 uncultured Coriobacteriaceae bacterium
CCGAGGATGTGCTCCAGGCCCTCGAGACCTCGGAGGCGTACAACTTCGTGTCGCTCGAGACCGACCGCAATCCCGATGGCAACGAGTCCTTCAGCATTCTGGAGTACATGGGCGAGGACGATCAGTTGATGGCGCTCGTGGATGATCGGACGATGCTCTCCGAAGGGCTCAAGAGACTTGCGCCCCTCGAGCAACACGTGCTCTACCTGCGCTTCTTCCAGGGTTTGACGCAGACCGAGATCGCCGCCATGCTCGGCATCTCGCAGATGCAGGTGTCCCGGCTCCTCCGCCGTACGCTCAGGGCGTTGCGCGATCACATCGTCATCGAGGAGGTCTAGATGGCTACCCTGCTCCGCCCCGAGCTGCGCGATCGGTGGTCTCGCGTCTTCACGGTCACCTGGTCGCTCGTGGGGATCGGCGTCCTGCTCGTGGCCGCCGGGTGGGTGCTCGGCAAGATCAGCACTGCGCTCGTGCCCTTCGTGCTTGCCATCATACTGGTCTTCCTGTTCCGCGGACCCGTGGAGTCGCTCGAGCGGCGTGGCGTCAAGCGCGGTCTCGCAGTGGGCATCTGCTACCTGGTCAGTCTCGTGGTCTTCGGCGTGATACTCGGGTTTCTCATCCCGGCGCTGGTAGAACAGGTCCGGGAATTCGTCGAGGCGTTCCCCGGCTACTACGAGCGTGCGAGCGAGATGTTCTTCGAGCTCCAGGGCCGGTATGAGACGCTGATCGTCCCGCCATGGCTGGAGGACGCGCTTGCCAACCTTCAGGACACGATCACGCGCCAATCAGCCGAGTGGTCGAGACTTCTCGCGAAGGAGATCTTCAGTGTCGGTGGCTCAGCGCTGTCAGCACTGGTCACCACTGTGGTCTCACTCGTTGTGGGATTCTGGATACTGAAGGACCTGCCCGCGATCAACAAGGAGATGCTGCTCCTGGCTGGTCCGCGTCGCCGGGACGAGGCGGCAGTGGTGATCGCCACTGTGTCGAGGGTCCTCGGCGGCTACCTTCGTGGGATGTTCACGATCTCATTGGTCACGGGCGTGATCGTTGCGCTGGGCCTCTCGATCATCGGCGTGCCGTACTCGCTTGTGATCGGGCTCCTCGCTCTGGTGCTGAACTTCATTCCGTGGATCGGGCCAACGCTGACTGCGATCATCGCAGGCATCGCCGCGGCGTTCGTGAGCCCGCTCCACATCCTTGGTGCTGTGGCGATCTGTCTCGGCGCCCAGCAGGTCACCGAGTACTTCGTCCAGCCTCGTGTGATGTCCGAGAATGTCGACCTGCACCCGCTGCTGGTGATATTCTCGCTGCTTGCCGGAAGCGCGCTGTTCGGACTGCCAGGCCTTCTGCTCGGTATCCCGGTCGCCGCTATCGGCAAGGGTCTGTTCGTCTACTACTTCGAGAAGTACACGGACTCCAAGCTGACGACCGAAGGTGGTGCGCTGTTCCGCGCCCGACAGGACGGCGATGAAGGCGAGCCCGCGGCCTCCTCGCAGGCCGAGTCAGCGGCGGATGAGGAGTCCGACACGACCGGCGACTCAGCCGGTGCATGAGCCGTCCCCAACGTATCCGAGGAGTGCACACACGTGAGGTCTGCTGACATCCGGGAGAGCTTCCTGTCGTTCTTCGAGAGCAAGGGCTGCAAGCGCCTGCCTTCGTCCTCGCTTGTTCCCGACGACCCCTCGCTTCTGCTCACATCGGCCGGCATGGTGCAGTTCAAGCCGGTGTTCCTCGGCGCGCGGGACATAGGCACGACGCGTGCGACCACCTGTCAGAAGTGTGCGCGCACCACTGACATCGACATCATCGGCACGACCGGGCGCCACCACAGCTTCTTCGAGATGCTCGGCAACTTCAGCTTCGGCGACTACTTCAAGAGCGAGGCGTGCGCGTGGGCGTACGAGTACTCGACGCAGGTGCTAGGCATGGACCCGGACCGGTTGTGGTTCTCGATCTACGAGGACGACGACGAGGCCGAGGCCGTGTGGCGCGATGAAGTGGGCGTTCCGCAGGGGCGGATCGTCCGTATGGGCGCGAAGGACAACTTCTGGTCGGCAGGCCCCACCGGCCCATGCGGTCCGTGCTCGGAGCTGTATTACGACCAGGGCCCGGAAATGGGGTGCGGGCTCGACACGTGCGCTCCCGGTTGCGACTGCGACCGGTACGTGGAGTACTGGAACCTCGTGTTCATGCAGTACGACCGCAAGGAGGACGGCGCGCTCGAACCGCTTCCGAAGAAGAACATCGACACCGGGATGGGTCTCGAGCGTGTGGCAGCCATCATGCAAGGGGTCCACACGAACTTCGAGACCGATGACCTGCGTGCGCTCGTTGCGATCGGCGAGGGTCTGGCAGGTATCACACTGGGAACGGGCGAGAAGACCGACGTGTCACTGCGCATCCTGGCGGACCATGCGCGCGCAGTAGCCTTCCTCATCGCAGACGGGGTTCTTCCCTCCAACGAGGGTAGGGGATATGTGCTCCGGCGCCTGTTGCGTCGCGCCATCCGGCACGGCCGTCTGCTCGGCGTGGAGAACGCGTTCATGGTCAAGCTCATCGATACCGTCATCGAGCGCTGGAGCGCACCGTATCCGGAGCTGTCCGAGCACGCTGAGCTCATCCGCGGCATCGTCGCTTCCGAAGAGGAGCGGTTCAGCGCCACGCTCCGGCAAGGGCTCGCGTTCCTCACGACCGCGATCGAGCGCACGCTTTCTGAAGGCGGCGCGGTGCTCGACGGCACCGAGGCGTTCACACTGCACGACACGTACGGCTTTCCATACGAGCTCACCACAGAGATCGCCGCGGAGTCGGGTCTCGATGTAGACAAGGATGCGTTCGATGCCGCCATGGAGGCTCAGCGGGAGCGTGGCCGGGCGGCGGTCAAGGACGAGTCGTGGTCGTTCGGTAGCGCGTTCGACGACATGGCACGCACTGCGGGTGCAACTGAGTTCCTGGGCTATGCGCTCGACGAGGCCGAGAGCACCATCGCGGGCATCGTGGTGGACGGTGTCTCGGTCGAGCACATCGAAGCGGGTCAGGAGGGCGAGGTCGTGCTCGCCGCTACGCCGTTTTACGCCGAGCAGGGCGGGCAGGTGGGCGACACCGGCGTGCTGTCCGCCGGTGATGCGCGCTTTGCGGTGCGCGATACGCGGTTCGCCGTCCCGGGTGTGGTCTCTCATGTTGGCACACTCGAGGCGGGCACACTTTCGGTGGGTGATACGGTGCATGCCGCTATCGACGTCCTTCGCCGTGAGCGCATCCGCCGCAACCACACCGCCACACACATCCTGCATTGGGCTCTCCGACTCATCCTCGGCGATCACGTCCGGCAGTCGGGCTCACTCGTCGCCCCCGATCGGTTGCGCTTCGACTTCACGCACTTCGAGGCGGTCTCGGCGGAGCAGTTGCGGCGCATCGAGGAGATGGCCAACCATAAGATCATGGAGAACCACCAGGTCCTGAACTACGAGACGTCACTCGCCACTGCCCGTGAGATGGGTGTCACGGCGCTTTTCGGTGAGAAGTACGGCGAGATCGTGCGAGTTCTCGAAGTGGGCAACTTCAGCAAGGAGCTCTGCGGTGGCACGCACGTGGGGCGTTCGAGCGAGATCGGGCTGCTCAAGGTCGTATCAGAGGGCAGCGTGGGCGCGAACCTGCGCCGTATCGAGGCGGTCACGAGCTTCGACGCGCTTGCGTATCTCGAGCGTGTCGAGGCGGAGCTCGCGGAGTCAGCAGCCGCGCTCAAGGTGGGCAAGTTCGACGTTGCCGAGCGTGCGGGTTCGCTGGTTCGGCGCGTGAGGGATCTCGAGGGCGCAGCACAGCGGGCTCGGAGTCACATGACCGGATTCGATCCCAGCGCACTTGTTGAGGGCGCTGTTGACGTCGGCTATCCGGTGATCGTGGGGCGCATCCCCGACGTCACTTCTGCAGAACTGCGCGGTGCCTGGGACGTCGTGCGCTCCAAGCTGGGTGCTTCGGGGGCAGTGGTGCTTGCCACAGCCGATCCCGAGTCTGGAGCCCCGCTGCTGTTGGCGGCTGGAACCCCGGTCGCAGTCCAGGCTGGATTCGACGCCGGTGCGCTGATCCGGCGGATCGCGCCGCTCGTCAAGGGTGGCGGGGGCGGTCGCCCGGAGATGGCACAGGCAGGCGGCAAGGATGCTTCGGGGATAGATGCTGCTCTTGCCGAGGCACGCTCCGCGCTGGGTGTTGGGTGAGGCTGTGCGTGCGCTCGGGCTCGACATAGGCTCGGTTCGTATCGGTGTTGCAGTCTCCGACCCTTTGGGCAGCGTTGCATCGCCGA
>CAZOSR010000178.1:0-4298 GCA_964582445.1 uncultured Coriobacteriaceae bacterium
CTCGAGTACGCTGTACCCGGGTTCCGGGACACGATGACACTCCGCCGACCGGCTCTCTCCCATCGCTACACGGTAGGATCCCACAGCCTACGCGTGCTGACGGCGCTCTTCGATGCACCGGGAGAACCGGCGCCCACCGCTGACACACTCCCGGCCCTGTTCGTTGCAGCACTCACTCACGACCTCGGCAAGCGGGAATCGGGGCCCGGGCATGCTGCCCGTGGCGCCGTTGATGCCGCTCTCACGGCGAGGCGATTGGGCCTGCCGGAGCGCGCTGGGGCAGATTCCGCGACGCTCGTACGAGAGCATCTCCTGCTCTCGGATGTGGCCACGACCCGGGACCTGACCGACGAGAACGTGGTGCTGGCAGCGGCAGCCCGCATCGGATCACCCTCGCTCGTCGGACCCCTGTTCGCCCTCACCGCAGCCGACATGCGTGCGACCGGTCCCGACGTGTGGACACCGTGGCGCGCGACGCTTGTGGCCGATCTCGCTGGCAAGCTCACAGCCGCGCTCTCGCCCGAGGTGGACGGCGTGGGTATCGTCAAGGCAGCCGAGGCAACCCGCGACGCTGCCCGCACCGTTGCGCTGTCACGCGGCTCCTCCCGCGCAGTCCTGGCGTTCCTGGAGCAGGCGCCGCTCCGCTATCTCGCGCACCGCGAGCACGGCCAGGTACTCCGTGACGCGCTGCTCGTACAGTCGATCGCAGGCCCGGGCGCACCGGGACGTTTCGCGCTCAACGTCAGATCCGGACCGGCAGAGGGCACCTGGGTGCTCGACATCATCACCCGTGACCGCCCGGGGCTGTTTGCGACGATCAGCGGCGCGTTGACGCTCTCGGGGCTCAGTGCGCTGGCAGCCGAGGCGCAAACGAGCGCGACGGCCATCGCGCTCGACACCTACACCGTCACCTCGGCAACTCGTGCGACCGTGAGTACCGAGACCTGGCGTGCGCTGGAGCGCATCCTGGCAGCCGCACTGTCGGGTCGGTACGACATCGAGACCCGTCTTGCCGAGCGCCGAAAGCACTACCCGGCACCTGACACCACCACCCCGGCGGCCGTCAGCGTCGGACCGCCAGGACGCTTCAGCACCGCCGTACGCGTACAGGCACCGGACAGGATGGGTCTTCTCCACGACCTTGCACACGCCTGTCAGGCCGCAGGGCTGGACATACAACGTGCGGCAATCACCACCCGCGGCGACATGGCCGACGACGTGTTCGAATTGACCGAGCGCGACGGCTCCCCGCCTTCGCCCGAGACGCTCACCCTGACGCTCATCCCGCTTCTCGAGCAGGCCGCTACACCCCGCTGAGCAGGTCTTTCACGACCTTCGGATCCGCTAGCGTGGATAGGTCACCGAAGGCTTCGGTTTCACGCTCACCGGCCGCGATCTTACGCAGGATGCGTCTCATGATCTTGCCGCTGCGCGTCTTGGGCAGATCGTGCGCGAACTGGATCCGGTCAGGCTGCGCTATCGGCCCGATGATCTTGCGCACGTGTCCCTTGAGGATCATCGCAAGATCGTCCGAGGCAACGTGCCCATCGCGAAGGATGACGTATGCATGCACGCCCTCGCCCTTGACGGGGTGAGGGAACCCCACGACCGCCGCCTCGCTGACGCTCTCGTGGCTCACCAACGCGCTCTCGATCTCAGCCGTCCCGAGCCGA
Organism: uncultured Coriobacteriaceae bacterium; assembly: GCA_964582445.1. Lineage (GTDB taxonomy): Bacteria > Actinomycetota > Coriobacteriia > Anaerosomatales > Anaerosomataceae > Anaerosoma. Next base: position 1,674 of record CAZOSR010000178.1, read on the forward strand.
TGTCCGCTCACATTGATGACATCGTCCACACGGCCGAGCAGCCAGAAGTCACCGTCTGCGTCAACACGCGCACCGTCTCCGGTGAAGTACCTGCCAGGGAACCGCTCGAAGTAGACCTCATGCAACCGCTTCTTCTCAGAATCGTTCCAGGTGCCCCGAAGCATTCCCGGCCATGACTGGCGTACGGTGAGGTACCCACCGTCACCAGGGTCAGCCCGCGAACCATCCTCGCGGACGACCTCGGGCACGACACCAAAGAACGGCCACGATGCCGAGCCTGGCTTGAGCGGCGTGGCCCCGGGGAACGGTGTGATGAGGAAACCTCCGGTCTCGGTCTGCCAGTACGTGTCCACGATCGGGAGTTCGCCGCGGCCGATCGTATCGCGATACCACTCCCAGACCTCAGGGTTGATAGGTTCACCCACGGTGCCAAGGAGACGCAGCGACGATAGATCATACCGCTGCGGCCATCCGGCACCGTGGCGCATGAGCGCACGGATGACGGTCGGTGCGGTGTACAGCGTGTTAACGCGGTACTTCTCGACGACCGACCAGAATCGGCCCGGATCGGGGTACGTGGGCACACCCTCGAACATGAGCGTGGTAGCGCCCGCGGCAAGCGGACCGTACACGATGTAGCTGTGTCCGGTGACCCAGCCGATGTCGGCAGTGCACCAGTACACGTCTTCATCGCGGTAGTCCATGACAGTCTTGAAGCTCATGAGCGTGTAGAGAAGGTAACCCGCCGTCGTGTGCAGGATGCCTTTCGGCTTGCCCGTAGACCCGGATGTGTACAGGATGAACATCGGGTCCTCGCCGCCCATCGGCTCGGGTCGACACGGCTTGCGCACCTCAGGTGCGGTGATCTCCTGATGCCACCAGGTGTCGCGGCCCGGTTCCATGTCCACGTCCCCGGCACCACGCTTCACCACGATGCATGCCTCCACGCTCGGGCACTCGAAGAGCGCTTCGTCGGCGGCGACCTTGAGCGCCACCTTGCGCCCTCCCCGGATGCCCTCATCGGCGGTGATGAGCAGCTTCGCGCCGCAGTCCTGAATGCGCTCGCGCAGAGCGCTTGCCGAGAATCCGCCAAAGACGACGGAGTGGATAGCACCGATGCGCGTGCAGGCCAGCATCGCCATGGCGAGCTCCGGGATCATCGGCAGGTAGATGGCCACACGGTCACCGCGCTCGATGCCCTTCTTCTTGAGAACGTTGGCGAACTTGCTCACGATGTGATGGAGCTGCTGGTACGTGAAGGTAGCGGTGGTGCCATCGTCGCCCTCCCAGATCAGCGCCGCCTTGTTGCGCCTCCAGGTATCCAGATGCCGATCAAGGCAGTTTGCCGAGACATTGAGCGTCCCGTCGGCGAACCACTCGTAATCGAGGTCTTCGAAGCCGCCCGAGCTGACCGTTTCAAACGGCGTGATCCACGAGAGCTCCTCGCGGGCGGCATCACCCCAGAACCCCTCGGGGTCCTCGATCGACCGTCGATAGGCGTCGGCGTACGCTTCGCGTCCTGAAACCACTGCACGTTCAGCGAAGGCGCTTGGCGGGGTATAGACATGCTCTGCCGAGGACAGGTGCTCGATGCTCGCGCGGTCTTCGTCGGCCATGCGGGACTCCCTCCAGTCGTATGCTCAGCATATTCCCCTTGCGCGCCACTCGTCTCGTGTACGATACGCATACCGTCGACAAGGAACATTCGTGCCCACATTGACCCGGAAGTACGACGACCTACGCAACCGCCTGTCCAATCTGGGCAGCGCGCTCGTGGCGTACTCCGGAGGCGTGGACTCCACGCTGCTTGCGTTCACCGGTCACGTCGTCCTCGGCGCCAAGTGCCTGGCGGTCATTGCGGTTTCAGACGTACACCCGGCCGCCGAGATCGATGAGGCGCGCGCCACAGCGCGCTCCCTTGGCCTCAAGATCTACGAGGTCGAGACCTATGAGCTTACCGACCCCCGATTCCAGGCTAACCCGACGGACCGCTGCTACTACTGCAAGTCCGAGATGTTCTCGCTCTTCCGTACGATCGCCACCACTCGTGGCATCTCCTGGGTGCTTGACGGCACCAATGCCGACGACCCCTCCGAGCGCCGCCCCGGCCTTCGTGCCGCGGAGGAGTTCGGCATCGTGAGCCCGCTTCTTGAAGTCGGCCTCCACAAGGACGAGATTCGCACACTCTCCGAGCAGCTTGGTCTGCCCACCTGGGACAAGCCCTCCGGCGCATGTCTGGCCACCCGCTTCCCCTACGGCACGCCGATAACCGACGAGGGACTCGAGCGGGTGGCCAAGGCCGAGGCCGCAGCGCGCGCCCTCGGCCTGAAGCAGGTCCGCATCCGCTCACACGGAGACATCGCACGGATCGAGGTAGACCCCGCCGAGATGGAGCGCGCATTCGCACTGCGCGAGCAACTCGCGGCGGGCGTTCGTGCTGCCGGCTTCCAGTTCGTCGCGCAGGACCTCGAGGGCTACCGGGCCGGCTCACTTGATGGAGGGCTCGACGGACCCGCCTGATTGCGAAGCCCGCGAGAGACGCCACGGTCGTGGGATCCTTGACCGCGGATCTCGGCCCGCCACAGCATCAGAGCCACCGGACCCATGAGCAGCGCGTGCGGCTGC
>CAZOSR010000179.1:0-4277 GCA_964582445.1 uncultured Coriobacteriaceae bacterium
TACGAATCCATCCGGCGCGCGCTCGCACTCTCGGCCGAGTTCGCGCAACCGTTCTACGCCGGCCTGACCGGCTCCATCACCGCCGCCACGACGACACTCACGGTCTCGGACGCGACGCCGGTAGCGGTCGGTGACTGGCTGACGGTCGCAGGTGCCGGTGCAGGCGCGACGCTCCTCATCGCTTCGGTCACGGCCATCGACGGCGACGAGCTCACACTGTCACGCATGGCGGCGACCACGGTCACGGACGCAGCGGTGACCGTCTCATGAGGTACGCCGCCGTCATCACGCTCATCGCCGTGACGTACGCGGCGGACACCATCGGCCAGGAGACGGAGACACGCACGACCCGCGACGTGCTGGCCAACGAGTACAGCGTCTCGTCCTCCGAGTTCTACGACGCGGGCCGCTCCGGTATGCGTCCCGAGCGGCAGTACCAGGTGCGCTCGGACGACTACGACGGCGAACGGCTCATGACCGTCGAGGGCGTCGAGTACAACATCATCCGCACTGAGCGCCGTGGCGACTTCACGCGGCTGGTCTGCGAGCGGGTGGCGGGGAATGGCTAGCCGCAAGGTCGACATCGACAACCTGGGCGCGGCCATCGTGCAGGCCGTCCACGACTACACGGAGGACGTGTCGCGCGCGATCGCCAAGGAAGTAGACGACACAGCCAAGCAGGCGCTGAAGGACGTCAAGGCGGCATCACCGCGCCAGACCGGCGACTATCACAAAGGCTGGCGGCTCAAGGGCATGAGCCGGGACGGTGTCGCCTCGCGCATCCTCCACAACGCGACCGACTACCAGCTCGTCCATCTGCTCGAGTTCGGCCACGCGTCGCGCAACGGTGGCCGCGTCTCAGCCAAGCCGCATGTGAAGCCGTCCGTCGACCCGCTGCTGAAGCGCATGGAGCGCAACGTCAAGGACATCATCGAGGGAGGCGGCAGGTGACGCTCACAGAGGTCTACACGGGGCTGAAGAAGGCAGGCTACCCGGTCGCGTATCGGGCGTTCAAGGCGGCGACAGAACCGCCGTTCGTCTGCTACCTGTTCATCGGTTCAGCTGACGTCATGGCCGACAACAGCAACTACCACGGCGTGAGTGACCTCCATGTTGAGCTGTACACGAGCGAGAAAGACCCGACCGCTGAGGCGGCCGTCGAGACACAACTGAAGGCACTCGGCCTCGCTTGGAGCAAGTTCGAGGCGTTCATCGACGCCGAGGACATGTACCAGATCCTCTACCAGGCACGCATGAGCTAAGGAGGCTCCATCATGGCCAACAAGGTCGAGTTCGGACTGAGCAAGGTCTACGTCGCCCTCATCACAGACGAGGCGACCGCCACTTATGGGACGCCGACGGCCATCCCGGGTGCCGTCACCATGACCCTCTCGCCAGAGGGCACCGAGACGCCGTTCTACGCGGACGACAGCGAGTACTTCACTGTCGAGACCAACAACGGCTACAGCGGCACCCTCGAGTTCGCGCGCATCCCGGACAGCATCCTCGCCGATCTGCTCGGCTGGGAGGTCGACGCCAACGGCATGATCGTCGAGGTGACGAAGGACGAGAGCGGCGTGACCGTCGAGCGCACACCGTTCGCGCTTCTCTACGAGGTCGGCGGCGACAGCGCGAACCGGCGCTACGCGTTCTACAAGTGTCTCGCGTCCCGCCCCGAGTCGAAGGCCAACACCAAGACGGACACCACCGACGTCGACACGCAGGTGCTGAACATCAAGGCGCTTCCCATTGAGATCGACGACCGCATGGTGGTCAAGAGCGCGCTCGAGTACGCGACCGCGAACGCGAGCGTCTACAACGCGTGGTACACCAACGTGCAGAAGCCGGTCTACGAATCAGCCTGACGCACCAGCTCATAGACCGGCCCCGGGGCCGCCTCGCATCACGCGGGGCGGCCTCTTCGGTGACGGCCGCGCGACACTCACGGCATAGGCAACCGCACGAGGGGAGACACTATGCGCGAGGTCACGATCAACGGAGAACCGACGATACTTGTCGCGTCGCCAATCACGCCGTTCATCTACGAGGACGAGTTCAAGGGAGACATGACCGGCGAGCTGCTCACCGTCGTCGGGGGCGGTGAGAACCCGCACTACAACGCCATCCCGAAGATGGCTTGGGCGATGGCGAAGTGTGCGAAGTACCCGGCACCGTTCCCGGACTTCCGCGCGTGGGTCGAGCAGATAGGCGGCTGGGACTACTCCGATGCCGAGGCGCTGCAGGGGGTGGTCCTGGAGGCGGCCAGGGGCTTGTTTCGTGGCAAGGCGCGACTGGTGGCCGAAGCGGAAGCGAAGCTTGTCCGGGAAGCTGCTGGAGCACCGGCCGCACCTGAGCGTGATGGTGACGGCGAAGAAGGTGGGACTGACGCTCTCTGAGCTGAACGGGATGACCTGTCAGGACTTCGCGGACTTCTTGGAGATGTGGGTGGGCGAGGACCCGGACGCGCCTAAGAAAGCGACGCAGGCCGACATCGACCGACTGCTAGGGTAGGAGCCTCATGGCTGGCAACATCAAGGGACTGACCGTCGAGATACGCGGTGAGACGAAGGGCCTCGACGCCGCGCTCAAAGACGTCAACAAGTCCACCAACGCGCTCAACAAGGAGCTGTCGCAGATAGAGCGCGGCCTGAAGTTCGACCCGTCCAACACCGTGCTCCTCGCTCAGAAGCAGGAAGTGCTCGGCGAGAAGATCAAGGGCGCACGTGACCGGCTCGACGCGCTGAGGCAGGCGCAGAAGGACGTCGAGCGGATGTACGCGTCCGGCGAGATAGACGACGGTCAGTACCGGCAGTTTCAGCGCGAGGTTCAGACGGCCGAGAGTAAGCTCAAGACGCTCGAGCACCAGGCGCGCAAGGCGAACGCCGTTCTCAGCAACGACGAGGCGGTCCGCAACCTCAAGAACATCGGCAAGGCGGCCGGTGTCGCAGCCGTCGCCGTCGGCTCAGCGGCCATCGGTTCGGCCATCAAAGCCGGGCAGGCGGCCGACGAGATCAACACGATGGCCAAGGTGACCGGTCTGTCGACCGAGCAGCTGCAGGTGTTCGCCTACGCATCCGAGCGCATCGACGTCGACCTGGACACACTGGCCGGTTCGATGGCCAAGCTCACCAAGAACATGAACACGGCGCGCGACGGCGTCGGGGAATCGGCTGAGGCGTTCGACCGGCTCGGCGTGTCGGTCGTGGACAGCAACGGTGAGCTTCGCAGCAACGACGAGGTGTTCGACGAGGTCATCGCCAAGCTCGCGGCCATGACCAACGAGACCGAGCGTGACGCGGCGGCCATGGACATCTTCGGGCGCTCGGCGCAGGACCTGAACCCGCTCATCCTCGGCGGCGCGGACGCACTCAAGACGATGGGCGAGGAAGCCAAGGAAGCCGGTCTCATCCTCAGCCAGGACGCCCTCGATTCCGCGAACGAGTTCAACGACGCGATCGACGAGCTCAAGGCGGTCGGGCAGGGCATGTTCTCGGTCATCGGCACGGAGATAGCCACCGAGCTGATTCCGGTCATGGAGGACGCCGTCGAGCTGTTCAAGGAGCTCCCTGAGTGGATCGAGGAGAACAAGACCACGCTCGAGGTGCTGGGCGTCACCATCGGCACGGTCACCGCGCTCGTCATCGCGTTCAACATCCAGCAGGCCATCATGACCGCCGAGACCGGCATATGGGCGGTGGTGGCCGGTACCGCGACCATCTCGACGACCGCGCTCGGCGCGGCGTTCGCGTTCCTGACATCACCCATCGCGCTCGTCATCCTGGCCATCGGTGCCGTCATCGCGATCGGGATTCTCCTCTACAAGAACTGGGACACGATCAAGGAGAAGGCGGGTGAGCTGTGGAGCAAGGTCACGGACACCTTCGGCAAGATCAAGGACAGCATCACCGAGAAGATCAACGCCGCGCGCGACGCCGTGAAGGGCGCCATCGAACGCATCAAGAGCTTCTTCAAGTTCGAGTGGGACTGGCCGAAGCTGAAGCTGCCGCACTTCTCGCTCACTGGGTCCTTCAGTCTCGCGCCGCCACGGGTGCCGAAGCTTGCCGTCGAATGGTACGCGTCCGGCGGCTCGTTCGCCGCTCCCGCCATCGTCGGCGTCGGTGACCAGGGCCACGGCTACGAGCACATCCTGCGCGACGACCAGATCGTGAGCCTCATGCAGCGCGCCATGCGTGACACGGGCGGCGGCGGCGATACGCACATCACGGTGAACGCGAATATCGCGAACAATCTCGACGTGCGCAAAGTGGCACAGCAGC
>CAZOSR010000180.1:0-862 GCA_964582445.1 uncultured Coriobacteriaceae bacterium
CAACGTTCTCTCGCCGGACGAATCGACCTACGTGAGTGAAGACCCGCAGACGTGTCTGGTAGTGCTCTCGCTGACGTACCGCGAGAGCGCGTTCACCGTGCCTGCCATCGGTGGCAAAGAGCACGGGCCGGGTGACATCGCAACCGAGCTGTCGTTCATCGGCCATTGTCTCAGGATGGCCGCTGTAGGCGATGTGGACGCGATCGTGCGTGCACGGCGGTTCTTCGTAGAGCACCTGGCCACGTGGGCGGTGCTCTTCGCGGTGGTTGTGAGCCGTGAGGCGGGAGAGCCCGTGATGCGCTATGCGGGACTCGCGCTCGACAAGTTCCTGACATGCGAGGCTGCGACGTTCCGCCATGCGATACCGGATTCGTGCAGAGCGGATCGGCCACGTACCTGAACCCTGGAGCACGCGTGCTATCATCCGCGCATACGGTCCGGCAGTAGCGAAAGGTGGCTGCACATGAGCGAATCCGTCATTCCGAGCCTTGACGCATGGCTGGCGGAGGCCAAGCGGGAGGCCGCCGCCAAGGACGTTGGCATGTACCTCTGCCACAACGGCGTGGTTCGCTCCTACTCACGCGATGGGCGTCCTGTGACGGGCATGGACCTTGCCGTTGACCGCGCGAGGCTTGAGGAACTCCTGGCCACCGCCCGTCTGATGGAAGGCGTCTCCATCGTCCGCGTGTGGATCAACGAAGGACATCTCGAGGTGGGCGACGACATCATGTACGTGATGGTGGGCGGCGACATCAGGCCCAACGTCATCGAGGCGCTCACGGCGTTCGTTGGCATGATCAAGTCAGAAGTGGTCACTGAGACAGAGTACCGTCCGGAGCACTAGGTCCACACCACGCGAGAA
>CAZOSR010000180.1:872-4255 GCA_964582445.1 uncultured Coriobacteriaceae bacterium
ATGGTGCGGCGTTCGAGGCGGCACGTCTCGGCGCGGAGGTCACACTCATAGAGCGTTCGAGGCTTGGTGGAACCTGCCTGAACTGGGGCTGCATACCCACCAAGACGATTCTGCGGTCGGCACACATCGTTGCTGACACGCGTGATGCCGCGACGTTCGGGCTACAGTCCGAGGTGGCCACCGTCGACATCGATGCCCTCAGGCGGCGCAAGGAGGGGGTCGTCGACGAGCTGGTGGGGCAGGTGGAGTCGAGCGCCAAGCGGCTCAAGGTGCGCCTGGTCGAGGCCGAAGGCCGGTTGAGCGGCCCGCGAAGCGTGGATGTGACGCTGAACGACGGCTCACGCGAGACGATCGAGGGGGACGCGGTGATCCTCGCGACCGGCTCCGATGTGTTCCGCCTACCCTCGATCGATCACGGTCTCGAGGGTGTCTGGACCAGCGATGACGCCGTGACGCTTTCGGACATCCCAAAGGACATCGTCATCATCGGCGGCGGCGTGATCGGCCTGGAGTTCGCGTGCGCGTACGCGTCCTTTGGGAGCATCGTGACCGTCGTCGAACTCATGGAGCAGGTGCTTCCGGGCAACGACAAGCGCGTGGTCCGGCAGACGCAGGCCGCACTCGAGGAGATGGGCGTCGTGTTCCACCTCGGCGATGCGGTCGAGAGCGTCGAGCGGACGGACGGGCGGATGCGGTCCACCCTTCGCAGCGGCGCCATCCTGGAGAGTGACATCGTCATGAGCGCTGTCGGCCGGATACCCAGCTCGGCCGGATTCGGCTTTGAAGAGGCCGGCATCGAGTTCGATCGGCGGGCCGTGAAGGTGGACGAGCACTTCCGCACGTCGATCGAGGGCGTGTATGCGGTGGGCGACCTCATCGGCGGGATGATGCTCGCGCATGTGGCGGAGGAGGAGGGCATCGTGGCCGCGCGGAACGCCGTGGCCGCGCTGTCCGGTGGAGACCCGGCTCTCCAGAGTGTTCGTTACGACTGCATCCCCGCGTGCGTGTATACGTTCCCCGAGGTTGCGGTGGTCGGCAACAGCCGCGACGCTGCCAAGGAGCGCGGCGTTGATGCGGTCCAGGCCATCGCCAAGTTCGCAGCCAACGGCAAGGCGCTCGGTGAGGGTGAGAGCGACGGCTTCGTGCAGATGGTGGCCGAGAAAGGGACCGGGCGCATCGTCGGCTGCCAGATCGTCGGCCCGCACGCGGTGGAGACCATCCACGAAGTGGCTGTGGCGATGAAGCACGACCTCACGGTGCGGCAGCTCGCAGAGACCGTACACGCACATCCCACCGTATCCGAGGTCATCCGCATGGCGTGTGCCGATGCCGCCGAGAAGTGCGGCTGCTAGCGTGCCGTACGAGCACGGCCCCGCCACGCGGAGACTCCCGGCCTGGTTGCGCCGGCCCATCGCGCACGGCGGGGAGTACGCTGCGGTCGAAGGGTTGCTCGGCGAGCTGCATCTGTCCACGGTGTGCCGCGAGGCCAAATGCCCCAATCGCGGCGAGTGCTATGCCGGCGGCACTGCGACCTTCCTGATCGCCGGTGATGCCTGCACTCGTGGGTGCAGGTTCTGCGCGGTGGAGTCGCGCAGGCCAGAACCGCTGGATCCGGGAGAGCCCGCGCGGGTGGCCGAGGCGGTCGCGAGGATGGGGCTCCGTCACGCGGTCATCACCATGGTCACGCGTGACGATCTACCGGATGGTGCCGCAGAACATGTGGTGGCTACGATCGCGGCGGTACGCGACCGGACGCCAGAGGTCGCCGTCGAGGTGCTCGTGAGCGACTTCGGCGGGCAGATGGGGGCGGTCGACATGGTGGTCGATGCGCGTCCCGACGTCTTCAACCACAACGTGGAGACGGTGCCCCGCCTCTACGAGACGGTCCGGCCGGGCGCCGGCTACCAGCGCAGCTTGGGCGTGCTCGCTCACGTCAATGAGCGCGATTCCGGGATGCCCACCAAGTCTGGACTCATGCTCGGCCTGGGCGAAACACATGATGAGGTCGTTGCCGTGATGCGTGACCTCCGCGAGTCCGGTGTCGAACTGCTGACTCTCGGTCAGTACCTGCGGCCCAGCGCCGGCCACGTGCCGGTAGAGGCGTTCATCGAACCGTCGGAGTTCGCCGAACTCGCTCGCATCGGACGGCGGCTCGGCTTCACGGGCGTGGCGAGCGCGCCGTTCGTGCGGTCGAGTTACCACGCAGCCGAACTGCTGGGCTGAGGTGGCCCGGCTACGCGCTCGAGAGCAGGACGCTTGCCCCCGCGCAGTCGCGACCCGACTGCTTGGCTACGTAGAGTGACTGGTCCGCGGCAGTAAGCAGACTCTCAACGCTCCGCACCCCGGAGCCTGCGGCATCGTGGCTGATCACGCTTCCGACGCTCACGGTGAAGTCGAGGGTCTCGCCGCTCTCGGTCGTCAGCTCGATAGTCCGCACCGACTCGAGAAGCCGGGTACCCAGCTCGGCGCACTCGGCTTCACCGGTCTCGGGGGCTATGACGGCGAACTCGTCACCACCGTAGCGGATGACGAGGTCGGAGGCGCGTACGCCTTCTCTGAGCGCGGCAGCCACCGCCTGCAAAGCCACATCCCCCATCAGGTGACCGTACCGGTCGTTGACCAGCTTGAAGTGGTCGATGTCCACCAGGAGTACCGCGAGCGGGTGACCGTACCGGGCGGACCATGCGGTCCACTGCGGAAGGTGGGTGTAGAGTGCACGCCGGTTGTAGAGGCCAGTGAGGGGGTCGTGAGTGGCGTATGCCGAGAGGCGCATGGTGTCCGTCCATGCACGCGTGAGGCTGGACGCCAGCGCTGCCGCCAGTGAGCCCTCGGGGAATCGCGAGGAGATCTCGCTCACAAGGCGCTGAACATGTACCTGGTAGATCGCGTGCCGTCTGCCCGCCTGCGCGGGCTCGGTGAGCTCGATGAGTTCGCCGAACACCGGATCGATCATGAAGAACTCGACCCGTGCGGCGAGCGCCAGCATCTGTTCGATGTCCAGTGAGCCGAGCGTGTCGAAGTCGATCTCCTCAAGCTCGGCGTATACGTTCGTCAGCCGCTCGATGAGGCCGGTCGTATCGTTGACCAGATCGGGCAGCAGGCCACTCTCCCATGCATCGAGCAGTCCCTGCCACCATTCCGTGTGCTGGGCTTCGTCCTCGGCCATCCGGGCGAAGAACGCGGCGAGATCCGGTTGGGTGCAGTCGCGAGCAAGCGTCTGGTACAGCCGGTCGGCGAACACATCCATCTTCACGCACAGGTCGAGGATCTCGCGCATGCCGCCCTCCGGTGACTCGGTGGCCCCTTAGGTGAGAGTACCACCACAGGCTGTTACCATGAACGGATGACATGGGAACCACGGACATACCGGCGGGTGGTCGATG
>CAZOSR010000181.1:0-4214 GCA_964582445.1 uncultured Coriobacteriaceae bacterium
GCGTGGGTGCGGCGCTTCTGCTCGCCGATCGCGTCTTCTGGCACGCGGTGTTCGGGCGCTCGCGCAATGGCGCCGTACTAGGCTGACCAGCCTGAAGCGGCCCACCACGGCGCTCGCGTCCTGCCGCTCCTACAGCTGCTTGATCTCGATCTCCATGCCGTCCGGATCGGGGAAGAACAGCAACCGCCAGCCGTTCGGCATCTCGCGGATCGCGATGCCGTCCGCGATGACACCCGCCTGACGCAACTCGGCGAAGGCCGCGTCGACATCGTGCGTTGCCAACGCCAGGTGCTTGAAGCCGAGTGCACGGTCGGGGCGTTCGGCTTCGGCAACGGGCTCGTTGTACGCAAAGAGCTCGATGGCGAGGTCGCCGAGATGCATGAACGAGAGCGTCTTGTCGGCCATCACGCGCTCGTCACCGTCAGCGAAGCCCAGCGCGCGGTAGAACGCCTTGGAGCGCTTGAGGTCGCTCACGACGATACCGACGTGATCCGCTACCAGGTCCATGCGATCACCCCAGCTTTCCGCCGACGATCCGGGCGACCTCGGCCTTGTCGCAGTTGCCGCCGCACTCGGCGGTGACCATGCCGATGACACGACCCATCTCGCGCTTCTCGGTAATGCCTTCGGCGGCGAGCACGCGCTCGACCATCGCCACGAGCGCGTCACCGCTCACCTGCGCGGGCAGGTAGCCCTCCAGGATCGCCACCTGCTCGGTGAGCAGCGCCGTGCGGGCATCATCGGTGCCGACCTTGATCGAGCCTTCGAGCGTCTCGCCGGTCTGCTTGAGCACCTTCTTGAGCGCTCCCACGACCTCCTCGGGAGTGATGTCGCGGTGCTCTTCCTTCTCTTTGATATCGATCTCGTTCTTCACCTGCCGCAGAATCGAGAGGCGCGGCTTGTCGTGCGCGCGCATCGCGACGGTGATCTCGGATGCTATGAACGCCTTGTCCATGTGATACCTCCGAGCACTCGAGGACGAAGCTTCTGCGAGTGTAACGCAGACGTCATCTTCCGGCTCTTGCGCGCCGGGGGTGTGAGGATTAGATTAGCTCCCTAACTATTAGCCGCCTAATCGTCTGTGCCACGACACTCGCGGTGTGAGGAGCACACATGCCGGATCACCCCCACCACACGCACCCGCCCGGAGACCCGTTCGATGCCGCACTCGATGGCATAGACCGCCTGTCCGTCGATGTCTTCAGAGCCTACAAGCGCTCGATGGTGCTGCACCGGCACCTGATGACGATGAGCCTCTCCGGTGAGGAGTCGCACCCAGGGCAGGCCGGATGCCTGCTCGCGCTGTCGCAGCACGACGGGATGAGTCCGAGCGAGCTCGCCGACGCGCTGCACGTCTCCCGGCCCACGGTCACCTCGATGCTGCAGCGCATGGAGGCCGGGGGTGCCATAGAGCGCCGCGCGGACGAACACGACCAGCGCATCTCCCGGTTGTACCTGACCTCCCGGGGTCACGATCTCGCTTCGCGGATGCGGGCGGTGCATGCGGACATCATCGGCGCCACCATCGGCCGCCTATCCGAGGACGACCGCCGCGAGCTGCTGCGCCTCCTCGCGATCCTCAACGATCACGCTGTAACCCAACTCCGGAAAGAGGGTGGCGCCCGATGACGAGGCTCTTCCGCTTCCTCAAACCGTACTGGAAGCAGGTCGCGCTCGTGATGATGCTCGTCCTACTCCAGGCGATCGCGAACCTCTACCTCCCCGACCTCAATGCGAACATCATCAACGACGGTGTGGCCAAGGGCGACACCGGATTCATCGTTCGTGAGGGTGCACTGATGCTCAGCGTTGCCCTCGCCCTGGGGGTAGTCTCGATCATCTCGGTCTACTGGGGCGCCCGCACAGCGATGGCCTTCGGACGTGATCTGCGCCACGAAGTCTTCCACACGGTGCAGCGCTTCTCGCTTGCCGAGTTGAACGCGTTCGGCGCCCCTTCGTTGATCACGCGCACGACCAACGACGTCCAGCAGATGCAGATGCTCGTGGTGATGGGCCTGAATGTCATGGTGATGGCACCGTTCATGGCTATCGGCGGCATCATCATGGCCGTCCGCCAGGACGCACCGCTGTCGTTGCTGATCGCCGTGGTCATCCCGCTGATGGCGATCATACTGGGCTTCCTGATGCGCAACGCGATGCCGCTCTTCCGAAGCATGCAGCAGCGGATCGACCGCGTGAACCAGGTTATGCGCGAGAAGCTCTCCGGGATCCGCGTGATCCGCGCGTTCGTACGCAACGATTTCGAGGAGCGCCGCTTCGACGTGGCCAACCGCGAACTCTCCGAGACCATGCTCGGTGTCGGCCGGCTGTTCGCTGTGATGATGCCAACGGTCATGGCGATCTTCAATCTTGCGCTGGTGGCAACCATGTGGTTCGGTGGCCTTCGCATCGACAGCGGCGCGATGCCCATCGGTAACCTCACCGCGTTCCTCACGTACATCATGCAGATCCTGATGTCGGTGATGATGGCGACATTCATGTTCGTGATGGTTCCACGGGCCGCGGCTTCGGCGGACCGCATCAACGAGGTCCTCGATACGGATCCCCAGATCACCGATCCAGCCGAGCCCGTAACGCCCACCGCACGAACCGGGGTCGTGGAGTTCCGCGATGTGGAGTTCCGCTATCCCGGTGCGGAGGATCCGGTGCTCTGCGGCATCACATTCACCGCTGAACCCGGCAAGACCACGGCCATCGTGGGAAGCACCGGCAGCGGGAAATCCACGCTCATCAACCTCATCCCGCGCTTCTACGACGTCACCGGTGGCCAACTGCTCGTGGACGGCGTGGACGTACGCGACATGACGCAGGCCGAGCTGTGGAGTCGGGTGGGATTCATCCCGCAGAAGGCGTTCCTGTTCAGCGGCACCGTGGCAAGCAACCTGCGTTATGGGCGCGAGGATGCACCCGATGAGGACCTGTGGCGTGCGCTTGAGGTCGCTCAGGGCAAGACATTCGTCTCTGCCCTCGAAGGCGAGCTCGAGGCACCCATCACCCAGGGCGGGACGAACGTCTCCGGCGGCCAACGGCAGCGACTCGCGATCGCGCGGGCGCTCGTGAAGCGACCGGAAGTCTACGTCTTCGACGACAGCTTCTCAGCGCTCGACTTCAAGACCGACGCCGCGCTGCGGGCGGCACTTGCACGCGATACGTCCGGGGCGACCGTGATCATCGTGGCGCAGCGCGTAAGCACGATCATGCATGCCGACCGGATCGTCGTCCTCGACGAGGGCCGCATCGTGGGCATGGGCACCCATGACGAGTTGCTCGGCTGCTGCCCAACGTACGGCGAGATCGTGAGAAGCCAGTTGACCGAGGAGGAGGTCGCATGAGCGAGAACACCACACGCAACAGCGCACATGCCCCCGCAAGCGGCCCTGGCGGTCCCGGCCGTGGTCCCGGCCCTGGTGGCCCGATGATGGGCCCGGGCGGTCACGGTCTCATGGCAGGTGGCGCGAAGACGCGCGATTTCAAGGGAACGATGAAGCGCCTCGGCGGCTACCTCAAGCCCGAGGCAGGGAAGCTTGCAGTCGTGCTGCTGTTCACGATCATGAGTGTTGCCGCCAGCGTGGCCGGCCCGCGCATCCTCGGAACGGCCACCAACGTCCTGTTCGAGGGCGTGATCGGCAGCGCACTCGCTGAGCGGCTCCCTGCGGGCACAACGAGCGATCAGGCCGTGGAGATGCTGCGCGGCGCGGCGGGGCAATTGCGCGAGCAGGGCGACGAGACGGGCGCGTCCCAGGCAGAGCAGCTTGCCGACATGCTCTCGGGCATGGACGTGGTAGTGGGCACCGGCGTGGACTTCGAGCTGGTGGCGCGATGGCTTCTCGTGCTTGTCGGCGTGTACCTGCTCTCGGCTCTCTTCAACTGGGGCCAGGGATACATCATGGCGGGTGTCACGCAGCGCACGATCTACGGCATCCGAAAGCAGGTGGACGAGAAGCTCGCCCGCCTGCCGCTCAAGTACTTCGATGACAACTCGCGGGGGGACACGCTCTCACGCGTGACCAATGACATCGACAACATCGCCCAGACGCTCCAACAGCAAGCGGCACAGATCCTGAGCTCGCTGCTCACCATCGTCGGCGTGC
Source organism: uncultured Coriobacteriaceae bacterium (assembly GCA_964582445.1). GTDB lineage: Bacteria > Actinomycetota > Coriobacteriia > Anaerosomatales > Anaerosomataceae > Anaerosoma. Next base: position 4,113 of record CAZOSR010000181.1, read on the forward strand.
TCGGCATGATGTTCTGGATCAGTCCCTTGCTTGCAGGCATCTCGCTCCTGGTGATCCCCGCCTCCGTGGTGGTGGCGATGTTCATCGCCAAGCGCTCGCGCG
>CAZOSR010000182.1:0-4205 GCA_964582445.1 uncultured Coriobacteriaceae bacterium
CGACGTTCGGCTTCAGCCGCGACGACATCGAGAGCAAGTTCCTGCCCAAGTACCTTGAGCGCAAGGTGCTGCCGCGCAACCCGTTCGAGACCATCGACGATGGAGTGGCTAAGCTTGTGGCGATGGGCTGCGAGCGCGGCCGCGCAACGAATCCCAAACTCAAGCTCGGCGTATGCGGCGAGCACGGAGGCGACCCGGAGAGCGTGCACACGTTCTACGGCATCGGACTCGACTACGTCAGCTGTTCGCCCTACCGCGTGCCGCTTGCACGCCTCGCTGCAGCGCAGGCGACGCTGGAGGAGAAGACCGCCGCCTCCGACAATCGGTAGCATCGATACGAGAGGGCGCCGGGACCACCCGGCGCCCTCTCGGCATTCGCAGGGAAGGGCCATGGCAGAGACGAGCATCATCACGCGGGAAGCATACGAGGCTGCCGAGGCGGAGCGGCTGTCCCCGCGCGCGGCGCTGTCATCGACCTCCCGTGGCCGTGAGCATCCCACCGGAGACGACCTCTACCGCACGTGCTACCAGCGGGACCGCGATCGCATCCTGCACTGCAAGGCGTTCCGCAGACTCTCGCACAAGACGCAGGTCTTCCTCGCGCCTGAGGGCGACCACTACCGCACGCGGCTGACGCACACGCTCGAGGTCGCACAGATCGCCCGTTCGATCGCGCGGGCCCTCCGCCTGAACGAGGACCTGACCGAAGCGATCGCACTCGGGCATGATCTGGGCCATACGCCGTTCGGACACATCGGCGAGTCTGCGCTCGACGACGCGTTGAAGGCGGCCAAGCGCCGTCACCCCGGCGCGCCGTACCCCTTCCACCACAATCTGCAGAGTCTTCGCATCGTCGAGGCACTGGAGTACGAGGGGAAGGGTCTCAACCTGACCTGGGAGGTGCGTGACGGGATCCGCTGCCACACCGGGCGGAAGCGCGCGTCCACCCTCGAAGGCCAGATCGTGGCCATCGCCGATCGGGTGGCGTACGTGAACCACGACATCGATGACGCGCTCCGCGGCGGTGTGATCACCGAGAGCCTTCTGCCGACCGCTCCGATCTCGGTGCTCGGTCGCACCATCAACGAGCGCATCACGACGATGGTGACGAGCCTGGTCGAGACGACTGCGGTATCCGATTCCGTGATGATGGCCGATGACGTCTACAAGGCGATGATGGACCTGCGGTCGTTCCTGTTCGATCACGTGTACCTCTCGCCCAACGCGAAGGCCGAGGAGCCAAAGGCGTACAACGTGGTGAAGACGCTCTTCGAGCACTACATGGCCGAGCCTCAGGACCTTCCGTCCGATGAGCGGCCGGAGCGCCCCGAAGACCTCGCGCAGGCGGTCACGGACTACGTGTCGGGGATGACCGATCGCTTCGCCATACGGACGTATGAGAAGCTGATGATCCCGAGCCGCTGGCGGGTGTAGCGGTGGCAAGCGGGCACGGCGCAGGGCGCGTGGCCGCACTCGATGTGCTCAAGGGCGCGGCGATCGTGCTGGTGGTCTTCAACCACGCGCTCCTGTGGCCGATGCGCGAGGGGGACCTGCTGAGCGCGTTTCTCTACGGCACCGCGTTCGGCACTGTCGCGGCGTTCGCCGCTGTCGCCGGCTACCTGCGCGGTCTGCGGCCTCCATCCTCGGAGCGGATGCTGCTCGCGCGACGCGCGCGGCAGCTGCTGCTTCCCTGGGCGATGGCCGTGCCGGTCTACGCCGCCGCGCCGTACGTGTGGCAGGCACTTGGCGGCGGACGGTTGCCGATCGGCTTCGAGCCCGGTCCGTGGGTGCGGGAGATCGTGCTCGGCGGTGGTCCGCTGTGGTTCCTACCGGTGCTCTTCGTCTCCCACGCGATCTGCTCGTGGCTCGCGCATCGTACCCGGTCCTGGTGGCCGGCAGCGGTGGCCGTAGCGGGGTACGCCGTCCTCGCGGTGTTGTCGAGCGTCTCCAACGTGAGCCCGCTCGACCTGGGGCGCGGCACGTTCTGGCCGGTCGCGCCGCTGTACGTGGCCGCGTTCTGGTTCGGCATTCGACTCGCCGAGGACGGACGACCCGCTGTCCGCGTTGCACCGGGGATCGCAGTCGTCGTCACCACGATGCTCGCTTCGGGCGGTGTGACACTCATCCGGGCGCTTGTGCCCGAGGCACGGTGGCTCATGTGGCTGCCGTACGCGATCGGACTCGTGGGCGGGTGCGTCGCGCTTTCGTCAGCGGTGCTGTGGCGCACGCTCACGGTCACTCCGGTCCCGCTTGCGGCGGCTGCTCGCGGACTCGCACGCGCGGGGCGTGCGTCGCTCGTCGTGTACATCTTGCACCCTGTTGTCGTAGTGCCGGGCGCGTTGCTGCTTGGCGGCCGGGGTGGTGCGCCCGCTGCGCTCGTGCTCACGCTTGTGACGCTGGTCGTTGCCACACTCGCGGCCGAGCGCGCGATTGTTGCCGCGTGATACCAGGTCGGCTATCATCGCCAAAGCGCCGAGGGGGTTCGCGAGGGGCCCCCTGGGCTGTTGTCGTATTCACCAGGAAGGGAGACGCACGTTCATGGAGCAGTGGATCGCATGGCTCGCTCCAGTTGCGGCGGTCATCGGTTTCGGTGTCGCGCTGTACCTGGCAAGCTGGGTCCTCAAGCAGGATCCGGGTACCGAGCGGATGCAGGAGATCTCAAAGGCCACCCAGGAGGGTGCGCTCGCATTCCTTCTTCGCGAGTACCGGGTGCTCATCATCTTCGCGCTCGTCGTCGCGGTCATCCTTGGCGTGGCAGTCACCTGGCTCACGGCGGTGGCGTTCCTCACCGGTGCTGCGCTGTCGGCCGCGGCCGGCTTCATCGGGATGCACATCGCCACGCGGGCGAACTCCCGCACCGCCCAGGCGGCGACCGTGGGCGTGCACAAAGCGCTGACGGTGGCGTTCCGGTCGGGTCTCACGATGGGACTCACGGTGGCATCCTTCGGCCTCGGCGGTCTGTCGCTGTGGGCCATCACGATGCTGATCATGGGTGAGAATCCCGTGGCCAATGCGGAGATCGTCAACGGCTTCGCAATGGGCGCCAGCTCGATCGCCCTCTTCGCCCGTGTGGGCGGCGGCATCTACACCAAGGCTGCCGATGTGGGCGCCGACCTCGTCGGCAAGGTCGAGGCTGGCATCCCCGAGGACGACCCCCGTAACCCGGCCGTCATCGCTGACAACGTCGGCGACAACGTCGGCGACGTCGCGGGCATGGGCGCCGACCTCTTCGAGAGCTATGTCGGCTCGATCCTTGCGCCGATGGTGCTCGCGGTCTCGCTGTGGTGGACCGCCGGCTCCGAGAAGTCGCTCGATCTGCTCTACGGCCTGTCGGCCCCGCTCCTGATCGCCGGTTTCGGCATCATCATGTCGATCATCGGTCTGTTCGCCGTGAAGGCGAAGGAGGGTGCCAACCTGCACTCGGCGCTCAACAAGGGCACGTACGTCGCCGCTGTGCTCGAGATCGGCGCGATGGGCTACCTGTTCTGGCACTGGAGCAACGTGACCGGTGACCCGGCGCGTCTGTGGTACTTCGCCGCCGTTGTGGTCGGCCTTGTCGCCGGCATCTCCATCGGCAAGATCACCGAGTACTACTGCTCGGACCACTACACCCCGGTGAAGAAGATCGCCGAGGCGTCCGAGACCGGTACGGCCACCAACATCATCCAGGGCCTCGGTACCGGCATGATGTCCACCGCGCTCCCGATCATCGTCGTGGGCGCTGGCATCATCGTCGCCTACATGGCGGGTTCGGCTGCGGCGCCCGAGGAGCTCTCGGGCATCTACGGCATCGGCCTCGCGGCGCTCGGCATGCTCTCCATCACGGCCATCACCGTGGGCGTGGACGCCTACGGCCCGGTGGCCGACAACGCCGGTGGTATCGCTGAGATGGCCGAGATGGGCAAGGACATCCGCAAGATCACCGACTCGCTCGACAGCGTGGGCAACACCACCGCGGCCATCGCCAAGGGCTTTGCGATCGGTTCGGCGGGTCTCACGGCCCTGTCGCTGTTCGTTGCGTTCCGCCAGAGCCTTGCGGTGGGCGGTCTCACCATCGACATGTCGCTTGAGAACCCGTACGTGATCGTGGGTCTGTTCGTGGGCGGTATGCTGCCGTTCCTGTTCGGCGCGCTCACCATGGGCGCCGTGGGCCGCGCGGCCTTCGCGATGATCGGTGAGGTGCGACGCCAGTTCAAGGAGATCCC
>CAZOSR010000183.1:0-4175 GCA_964582445.1 uncultured Coriobacteriaceae bacterium
TGATGTCGCTCCCCACGGTGATCTCCATATCGGAGGACGCGCTTCATGCGGTGCCCTTCGACCTGCGTCAGGGGTCTGCGGCGCTCGGCAATACGCGCTGGCAGACCACCTACAAGGTGACCATTCCCGCTGCGAGCTCTGGGATCTTCGCAGCGGTCATGCTCGGTCTCGGTCGCGCCATCGGTGAGACGATGGCCGTGCTCATGCTCACGGGCAACGCTGCGATCATGCCGGCGAGCGTGCTGGAGTCGGTCCGCACGATGACGGGGACGATCGCCGCCGAGATGGGCGAGGTCGTCCAGGGCGGCCTCCACTACTCGGTGCTGTTCGCCGTAGGGCTCGCGCTATTCGCGATCACCTTCACCATCAACCTCGCCGCCGACCTGGTGCTCGAGCGACAGCGGAAGAGGTGGCGCCGATGAGCAGGATGTCACGCACCCGCAGGGCCCGTGGCGCTGAGGCCGTCGCCAAAGCGCTCACCGGTACTGCGGCGCTGGCGGTAGTCGTAACCGCGCTCTTCGTTCTCGGCTACATCGTGTACAACGGCATCGGGGCGATCGACTGGACGTTCCTCACCGATGTCCCCCGGGACCGTGGACGTGAGGGCGGGATCCTCCCAGTCATCATCGGCACGGTCTGGGTCACCACGGCAACCGCGGGACTTACACTGCCGATCGGCATCCTTGCCGGCATCTACCTGTCCGAGTATGCGCGACGCACCCTGACCACCCGGGCGATCCGGCTTGCGATCACCAACATGGCGGGTGTGCCGTCGATCGTCTATGGCCTGTTCGGCCTCGCGGCCTTCGTGCTGACCGCGGGCTTTGGCCGATCGATCATCGCCTCGGCGCTCACGCTCACCTGCATGACGTTGCCTGTGGTGATCACCGCTACCGAAGAGGCGCTGCGGCAGATCCCGCAGGATCTCCGACAGGCCTCGCTCGCGCTGGGCGCTACGCGTCTGCGCACCATCTACAAGGTGGTACTGCCTGCGGCGGCTCCGGGCATCATCACCGGCTCGATCCTGGGTCTTGCCCGTGCGGCCGGTGAGACCGCACCGATCCTGTTCACTGGAGCCGTATTCCAGATGAGGAAGCTGCCCGAGGACCTATCGTCGCAGTTCATGTCCCTGCCGTATCACATCTACGCACAGGTCACGTCGGTGCCTGGTTGGAACCGTACGCTCGTCTGGGGGACCGCGCTCGTCCTGGTCGCCGGCGTGAGCGTTGTCAGCGTCATTGCCGCTCTCTGGCGGTCGGCGCAGAGGAGGAGGGTGAAGTGGTGACAGCACTGCTGCTGGAGAGGGATGGAGCGCTTACCTACGATGTCCCGCGAATCGGAGCCAGGGATGTGGTCGAGGTGGTGCCGTGGGAGGAGGCCGCGTCCGCCATGCGGGGCAGTTTCACGCTCTCGGGTGTCTCGGTCGCGTACGGTCGGGACCTGGTGGTCGAGGGTGTGGACATGGAGATCCCAGCCCGCTCGGTCACCGCGCTCATCGGCCCTTCGGGCTGCGGCAAATCGACACTGCTGCGCTGCCTGAACCGCATGAACGACGAACTCGGCAACGTGCGCGTGGGCGGCCGCATCACGCTCGATGGTTCGGACATCATGGGCAAGGCGATGGACCCGGTCGAACTCAGAATGCGAGTGGGGCAGGTGTTCCAGCGCCCCAACCCGTTCCCGATGAGCATCTACGACAACGTCGCGTACGGTCCGCGCACGCAGGGCATCCGCAAGAAGGCCGAGCTCGACGCGCTGGTGGAGGAGTCGCTCAAGGGCTCGGCCCTCTGGGACGAGGTGAAGAAGAGCCTCAAGAAGCACGCGTTCGAGCTTTCCGGCGGTCAGCAGCAGCGGCTGTGCATCGCGCGGGCGCTTGCCACCAAACCGGAGGTCATCCTCATGGATGAGCCCGCTTCGGCGCTCGACCCCATCTCAACACAGCAGATCGAGGACACTATCGCGGAACTCAAGGACTCGGTCACCATCGTCATCGTCACCCACAACATGCAGCAGGCAGCACGGATCTCAGACCAGACAGCGTTCATGCTGCGCGAGAGCCTTGAAGAGCCGGCGCACCTCATCGAAGTGGGCGACACTAAGAAGATGTTCACGAACCCGGACGACTCACGTACGGAGTCGTACATCACCGGGCGTTTCGGCTAGGGGCGGGCCGTCAAGAAGTCCGAAGAAAGTAGGAGCGAGGCGCATGGGGGGATGCGCCTCGCTTCAATTGAGCGGCGATTCCCCGCGTCCGAGGGGGGGGGAGGGATAGCGGGTCGCACTGCTCGTCCAATGAATAGCAATGCGCGTGCCAACATCTCGCTCGTGTTTCAGAATCGAGTAAGAGTGGAGGGCGACTGCATGTTCGCAGCCGCCCTCCGATGTGCCTGGCTGAGGGTCACTGGCAGGTATAGCCGCCATCGACCGTCATGTTGGAGCCGGTGACGAATGACGCCTCGTCGGAGGCGAGCCAAACGATCAGGTGGGCCACTTCGTCGGCGGTTCCGAGACGGTTCATTGCGTGCTTGCTCGCGATGAACGCGTATCCATCGGTGCCGGGCGTGATGCCGGCTTTCGTGAGCAGCGGTGTCTCGATGAACCCGGGATGAACGGAGTTCACCCGGATGCCCTGTTGGGCGTACTCGGTTGCCGCAGCCTTCGTGAGACCGGAGACACCGTGCTTCGCAGCAACGTATGCGGGAGCCGTTGCCCAACCGACGAGCCCGAGGATGCTTGACACGTTGACGATCGAACCGCCGCCGGAGGCGAGAATCGCCGGAATCCCGTAGCGCATGCCGTAGAAGACACCGTTGAGATTGATGTCGATGACCTTGTGCCATCCTTCAAGCGAGTACTCGCCGGTAGGCCCTGCCTCCCCGCCGATGCCGGCGTTGTTGACCACGATGTGGAGTCCGCCGTATGCCTCGACGGTGGCGGCGATTGCCGCCTCCACTTCGGCTGCCTCGGCGACGTTGGCCCGCACAAACATCGCGGTGCCTCCTGCAGCCTCGATCGCCGCGACCGTCTCGCTGCCTGCGGTCTCATCCACGTCGGAAACAACCACTTTCGCGCCTTCGCGAGCGAAGCCAAGCGCAGCCTCGCGGCCGATGCCCGAGCCTGCACCGGTGATGAACGCGACCTTGTTGTCGAATGATGCCATCGGTACCCCTTCCCTTTGGTGGACGAGCCTTGCCACGACATATTGTAACGATAGTTACGAACTTGTCTAGTCGCAGTCAGAGGTCGCCGGGTGGGAATGCAGCCGCAAGAGCGCTCCCGGGGACTCTCCAGACCTCTCGGCCCGCACGCTTGAGCCGACACGTGCACCGTGGGAAGACGAATGCGCCACTCCCGAGAAGGCGGGAGTGGCGCATTGTTCGCCGCTTGACCGAACAGACGGGGCGCTGGCCCCGTGTGTGGGTCTCTACACGAGGCCCTGGGCCATCATCGCGCGTGCGACCTTCATGAAGCCCGCGATGTTGGCTCCGTTCACGTAGTTGCCCGGAGTGCCGTACTCATCAGCAGCGTCCACACACGAGCGGTGGATCGACTGCATGATGCCCTTGAGCCGGATGTCCACCTCTTCACGGCTCCAGGAGAGCCGCATGCTGTTCTGCGACATCTCAAGGCCCGAGGTGGCAACACCGCCGGCGTTGCTGGCTTTGCCGGGCGCGTACATGAGACCTGCCTCCACGAACGCATGCACGGCTTCAGGGCTGGAGGGCATGTTGGCGCCTTCGGCCACGAGGCTGACCCCGTTGGCCAGCATGTTCTTCGCGTCCACGGCGTTGATCTCGTTCTGCGTTGCCGACGGGAATGCGCAGTCGGCCGGCACGGCCCACAGCGGATTGTGATCGAGAGCCGGATCGACGGGCGTGTACGTGGCAGACGCGTACTTGTCGGCGTATTCGGAGATGCGGCCGCGCTTCACGTTCTTGAGCTCCATCAGGTAGGCGAGCTTCTCGCGGTCGATGCCGGCCGGGTCGTGGATGAATCCGCCGGAGTCCGAGGCCGTGACAACCGCTCCACCCAGGTCGAGGATCTTCTCGATGGTGTACTGGGCCACATTGCCGGAGCCGGAGACGAGGCAGGTCTTGCCTTCGAACGAATCCCCGCGTGCGGCCAGCATCTCGGCGGCGAAGTAGACGCAGCCGTAGCCGGTGGCCTCGGGGCGG
>CAZOSR010000184.1:0-4165 GCA_964582445.1 uncultured Coriobacteriaceae bacterium
AAACAGATCATCCAGGAGAACGGCCCTGAGGCAATCACGTGGTACAGATATCAGGGCAACCAGGGCGCGATTCAGCGACGCTGCCTGGAAGCTCTCTTCTTCAAGATGGGAGCAACCTATCACGAGGCGACACTGTGCAACAGTTCTTGGGTCGCCATGCTCCCGTATGTTACAGGCAAAGTCACCCAGATGCGCCCCGAGGACATCCCCGGCAAGAGCGTTTATGTGTCCTGGGCTCACAGTGAGCCGGCATCGAGTCCTCATCTCGTGAAGTTCATCAAGGAGATGCGCAAGAACGGCGGCAAGATCGTTCTCGTGAATCCGACGCGTACGCCGCTTGCCGATTGGGCCGATATGCACGTGCGCGTCATGCCAGGTACCGATTCGGCGCTTGCTCTCGGCCTTGCGAACTACCTCATCACCAAAGGAATGATCGATCAGGAGTTCATCGACAAGTACTGCGTTGGCTTCGAGGAGTACCGAAAGTCCGCAGCTGAGTGGACGCCCGACAAGGTGGCGGAGACCTGTGGAATACCGGAGAGCCAGGTTGGAGAGCTGGCTGAGTTGCTGTGGAACAACCGTGGGAAGACGTGCATGAAGGTAGGTCTCCAGCTCGGACGACGCACCAACGGAGGCATGAGCCATCTCAACGTCAAGCTCATTACTGTGGTCACGGGCCACCCCGAGGATTACATCGAAATGACGAGCAGTGGTGCCTTCGACGTGAACCGGGCGCAAGCGCAGAATCTGTTCACAGCGACCGTGCCCAGCGAGTCTTCTCCTGCAGCTACGATACGCAACTACTCCTCGCCCTCGCTCGGCAAGGCACTGACTGGGGTGAACTACGGTGGAGCGAACTACGGCGAAGGACATGATTTCGCTACAAATCCCATCAAGTCACTGTTCGTCTTCGGTGCGAACCCGATGGTGTCAAATCCCAATGGCAACCTGGTAAGAGAAGGACTCGAGCGGGAGGACCTCTTCACTGTGGTCCACGAGGTCTTTGTAACGCCGACGGCTGAGTACGCGGATATCATCCTTCCCGCCCCAACCTTCTTCGAATACGAGGAACTGAACGGAGCATACGGGCACAACTACGCGTGCCACAACCAGCAGGTGATCGAGCTGCTGGGCGAATGCAAAGTGAACTGGGATCTCTGCAATCTCCTCGGCCAGGCGATGGGCTATGAGGATCCCGAGTTCCAGCGGACTATCGAGGACTTCCGGGCCCTTGTACTTGACGGAATGCCGTTCACGTATGAGGAACTGGCAGAGAAGGGCTGGATTGACGTTCCTCCTGCTCCATGGGCAAAGCAACTGGAGTCCGGCTTCAAGACCAAGTCAGGCAAGATTCAGTTCGCATCTGATGAGCTGTTGGCTGACAAGGGAACCCGAGTGCCCATCTATACCCCTGACAGCGAGAGCAAAGAGAAGGCTCCGGAGCTCTTTGCGAAATACCCGATTGCACTGCTATCACCCAACCCAAAGGAATACCTCAACGGTATGTTCGGAAACATGGAGGACAACAACATCCTCTTCGGCACTAGCTACGTCTACTTGGCACCCGATGATGCCGCTGCACGTGGAATCGCTCACGGGGATTCAGTGCGCATCTACAACGACCGTGGTGAGATTCGCCGCATAGCGCACGTCACTGGTGAAGACACTGTCGCTAAGCCCGGGACCGCGGTCACACTCAAGAGCACGTGGCCGGAGTACAGCGGCTTCGAGAACGTGAACCTCGTGACGACTGACGAGCAGTGTGACTTCGGGCGTGCTGTCAGCTACATGAGCTGTCTTGTCGAAATCGCCAAGGCATAGGGCCGAGAGAGGATAGGGATTCGAAATGGAGCAGATGGGCTTTCTTCTGGACCAGGAATACTGTATCGGTTGCCAGACCTGTGTGGCGGCATGCAGGGCACGCCATGGACTGGAGCCCGGAGTGTATCCACGCACGGCCAGTAGTTTCCAGGTTCAGACCGTAGGGCCGTACATCTCAGTGGCCTGCAACCACTGTAGTGCGCCTGTGTGCGTGGAGGTGTGCCCAGTCGGTGCGCTCACGAAGCGTGAGACTGACGGTATCGTGGTTCATGACCCTGAGATCTGCATAGGGTGCTACACATGCGTGAAGTCTTGCCCATACGGGGCGCCTCAGGAGAATAGTCTGAACGGCAAGATGGTCAAGTGCGATCTCTGTGTGGCCCGATTGGATGCGGATGACGAACCCGCCTGCGTCCTGGCCTGCCCGGTCAAGGTGCTGACAATAGGCAAGGTTGCTGACTTCGAAGCTCAGGGTGCTGTCAAAGAGGGCGTTGGCTTCACGATTCATTCGACTCAGCCCAACATCCGATTCATCCCGATCGGGTCATGAGATGAGAGGAGCTAACCGGTGCCAGGGTGCGGATTCGTAGGCGGCGAGCCTCCAGCGAGGTCGCCGGAGGCGATTGGGATTGCCGAGCGGCACCTCAGTCGTTCACGAGTCTATCGGCTGATGTCGTCGGTGTTCGCCGCAGAGCCGACAGCGGCGTTCTTGGAGGAACTCACTCGTGCAGCAGAGCTCACGGATGAGCTGAGTTCTCCTGCCGAGGCTGAGCTGCTGCGGTCTGTCGGGGCTCCTGCAGATTCGGGGCTCCAGTCGAGATTGCAGCAAGTCCGGACGGAGTACGCAGAGCTGTTTATTGGGCCTCGTCCTCCACTTGCGCCTCTCTATGAGTCTGTGTACATCGGGTTCCCGAATAGGCTCTTCACCGACGTCACCAGAGATGTCAGGGCGGTCTATGAGAGGAATGGTTTCTGTGTCGCCAGGAGGAACGCGATACCGGATGACCATCTAGCCCTGGAGCTCGAGTTCATGGCTCGGATGGCGGAGGTGTGCTCGAGTGACGCCACGGCCGAAACGAATGCCGATCTGGAGACGTCACTCAGGGTGCAGGAGTCGTTTCTGACCAAACACGTATCTCGGTGGCTTCCGTTGTTCCTCGAGCGGATTGAGCAGGCGTACTGCAGCGACTACTACCGTGCATGGACACGTTTCGTTGCGACCTTCGTCGAGGATGACTTGCAGAACATGAAGAAGTGGCTGCCGATGTCGTCGGAGGCCTGATCGCGAGGTGTCTTGGGGACGTCCATCCCGGTTTCCCGCTATCGGGATGGGGTGGACGTCCCGCGATGATTCGTAGGTCGAAAGGACACACAGTGGAACTGGTCATCGTTCTTGCGGCAGTCGCCTTGTTCGTGCTGGTCTTCAGGGATCTTATGCTGAGGAAGCCCCTCGCCTTCTATGTGGCAGCTGCGGTGCTCGATTTGCTCCACATCACTGGAGTGATGTGGGACCTCGCCCCTGAGGCCTGGATCCTCTTCTTCCCATGGATCCAGCGGGCCTGGCTGTCGTTTGCATTGTTCACGGTCGTCATGTTGGTCGGTGTACTACCGCAGGATTCGGCACTACGTCGGAGTCTGGTACCGATTCGCGGAACCCTGTCGATCGTGGCGGCTATCCTGACGGTACCTCACGTGTTCGTATACCTGAGGGAATACTTGTCGCGGCTGCTATCGGGATTCACCGGTATCTCGAATGCGATGCAGGTATCGTTCTTCGTGTCCTTTGTCTTGGTCGTTCTTCTCGTGATCCTGACAGTCACATCGTTGAAGTCGATGATTCGGCGTATGAGGAGAGAAGCCTGGAAAAAGGTGCAAAGCGCTGCCTATGTGTTCTTCGTCCTCATATACGTCCATGTCGCGTTCATGCTCGTGCCGACGGCGTCTTCCGGTGGGAACGCGCTGGATCGTATCGTCCTGTATATGGCACTCCTGGTTGTGTACGTGGCAGCTCGTGTGTATCGAGCGGTCAGAGATGGGGGTCTCGGGGACGACAGGTCGCATGGATCTCGTTCGGACGTCTCGAGTAGCACCAGGGAAGTCTGAAGCTCGCGAACAAGGGCACAGTCGCGCTGTTGCGAGGGATGGACGATGTTCTCGACGAGGACGCTGTCGCCTTGGCCCCCGAAGCGCCAGGGTGCACGCAACTCGGGCACGTGTGGCCTCAAGAGGCGGGTTTCACATCCCTCGCTACGGAGTCAGTGGCACAGCTCGACTGTTGACTTGCTGTGAGTTCCGCCTACTCGCGGGCATGAGCGGCTACAATTCGCAGTCGCCTCCGGCTCAG
>CAZOSR010000185.1:0-4139 GCA_964582445.1 uncultured Coriobacteriaceae bacterium
GGGCAACGACTCCACCGCTTCACGCACGTTCTCGAGCACCCGCTCCGCGAGGTCCTTCTTCGCCTGCAGCATCGCGTCGCGTGCGGCGAGACGCGCGTTAGCGAGCAGCGTGTCGGCCTCCACGCGGGCAACATCGGCACCGCGCGCCCTGATGTGCGCGGCATCGCGTGCTGCCTCCGCCTGCGCTGCAGCCACGAACGCATCGGCGTGCTCCTGAGCAGCAGCCACGATCGCTGCGGCCTCAGCGCGCGCGTCATCCTCGATGCGGGTGATGATGTCAGCTATCGCCACGTCGAATCAGCCTCACTACCCACCGAATGTCGCCTGCAGGGCCGTGAGCATCAACACGGTCACGATCAGCGCAAGCACGGCGTATGTCTCAACGAGCGCCGGGAAGATCAGTGCCTTGCCCGAATCCTCGCTGCGGCGCGCGACGATACCAGCGGCTGCCGCGCCGGTCTTGCCCTGGTAGACCGCTGAGATCAAGCAGAGAAACGCTACGGGCATGCACGCCAGGAAGACGCTGAAACCCTGCGGTCCGGATAGCGTGGACTCTCCGCCGAGCAGACTGAAGAAGATGAGCACCAGCACGGCGGCGATGAAACCGTAGATGCCCTGCGTGCTCGGCATCGCTGCGAGCGGCAACAGCTTGCCGAACTTCTCGCCGTCCTCGGTCACGATCCCGGATACGGTGGCCGACGCGACCGTGATGCCGATCGCAGAGCCCATACCTCCCAGGATCGCCGCGACGCCACCGCCAAGCAGCGCCCAGTCGACACCCGAGAGTCCCCAAAAGAGGTCGTTCACGTTCGTGCTCCTTCCTGCCGCACCCCGTCGGCATGCAGTACCAGTGTCTTGGACCGGAGGGCAAAAGGCGCGTACGTGCGCCCGCCTCCCTCGTAGAACTTGCTGAAGAACTCCACGAACTGCAGGCGCGCCGGATGCACGAAGGCGCTCAGCAGGTTGATCACCACGTTGAAGACGTGCCCCACCACGAACACGAGCGCGGCGAGCACGAACACGACCACTCCACCTACCGCGGAACCGCCGCCCTGCTCGATCATGCCACCCGCCCCGCCGCCGATGAGACGCGCCAGCAGGTTGAACACCATGCCCACGAGCGAACCCGACAGCCCAAGAGCAGCAAGCCGCGTGTAGCTGAGGACATCGCCCAGGAACGATGAGAGGCCGTAGACCGCGTAGGCGCCACCGAGCAGCGCCACTACGACCCGTCGAGTGGCCTTTGACGCCGCCAACCCCACGACGGTCACACCCAGCAGCGCCCAACCGGCCGGAATCGTCCACCCGAACGCAAGCGCGAGCAGCCATCCGCTGAAGAGCACCAGCCATAGTGCGCCAAAGGCCTTGTCCCACGCAGGTGCCTCGACCTCACGCATAGCAACGTCCAGAGCCCGGCTCTTGCCAAGAGCTGTGACTCCGATGCCGATCACGATGGCCGCCACAGACAGGGAGGGCACGGCCGCGGCAACACCGATCGCCGCGATGAGAACGATCGTGGACACCTGGTCGAACACCGCAGACGCCCAGTCGCCCTTGCGCGCAAGGTCCCACGCCGAGACCAGGACACCGAAGATCACCTGAACGAGCCCGAGTGCTGCCGTGAAGAGCAGGAACGTGGGCAGCTCATCCATGGGGTTGATGATGCGCAGCCGCTCCAGGACCGGTGGCAGCGTCAGGTCCCAGGCGAAGTACGACCCGAACGCAACGCCCGCAAGGATGGCCGCAACGCCACCTGCCATGAACAGGTCCATGAGCTTCTTCACGCCGTCGGCCACATCGAGCTTGTTCTTGATGAGCCATGCCCCGCCGATCAGCATCAGCCCGTAGCCCACATCTCCGATGCAGATGCCGAAGAAGATCCAGAAGAACGGCGCCAGGAGCGGAGTCGGATCGACCTCGTCGTAGCGAGGGCGGCCGTAGAGGTCCGTCAGCACTTCGAACGGTCTCAGAAGACGCGGGTTCTCGAGCTCCACGGGCGGGGAGTCGCCCGGTCTGGGATCCTCGTATGTGACGTCGATGGCATCGGCGAAAGGAACCAGCGCCTGGTCGAGTTCGTCTTGCCTGCGAGCGCTCACCCAACCGGTCACCATGAATGTCCGCTGCGTGGCGCCGAACCGCTCACGCACCGTCGCCGCATCGAGGTCCGCATCGATGGCCGCCACCAGCGCCACTGCATCGCGGTGATACTGCTCGGAGAGCGCCTGGGCACGGGTCTCGAGCTCCTCGAGCTCCCGATCGATCTCCTCGATACGCTCGAGCGCCACGGCACGTTCCTCGGCGGGATAGTCGGTAAGTCCGGGGAACGTGACATCGGTGAAGGCTGTTCCCGCGAGCGCCGTGCGCACGTCGTCGACCACGCTGCGGTGGGCCATGACCACCCACGCGGACTTGCCGTCCACGGATGAGAGCTCTTCAACCGACATGTACGGCGTGAGATCACGCAGCATCTGCCGAACCCCCGGACCATCGGACGCAGGGAGCACGCCAGCAAAGAGCACCACGTGTTCGGTCCCCCGCCACCTTCCCACCTCGAGGTGCAGGCTCTGCCAGGGAGCGAGGTCGTGGGCCAGGGCGATCAGCCGCGACCGCTCCCGGCCGAGGACAGCCACCTTGTCGGCGACTCCCTGGCACTGGCGGTAGACATGCAGCAGGGTGGTGTCCACCTCGAACGCGGCGAACTCCTCCTCGCTCATGTGAAGCTTCTCGGAGATGAAGGACCCAAAGGGCTGGTCGTTGGTGTGATACCTGCCGAGGAAGTCGCGCACGAACACGGCGTCGGCCCGGTACTCCTCAAGGCGACGTATGACCTCGGGGTCGGATGCGCCGAGCGAGGGAGTCTCGCCTTCCGGCACGGCCTCGATATCCAGCACCCCGACACGCTGCATGCGGTCGACGAGATCCTCGAGCGCCGAAGCGTGCCCGAGCACGGTGACGCGAAGCATGCGCGCGACAGCCACGGTCAGTCCGCCAGTCCCCTCAAGACCGCCTGCACCGCATCCGGAACGCGGGTCTGTGCGACCTCGATCACGCTGGCCCGCTCCTCAGCGGCGCGCATCGCCACCCCTTCCGCGTCCTCACGTGTACGCGCGAGAAGCTCGGCCGTATCGGTCTCCACGGCATCGCGGGCATCGGCTCTCGTTCGCTGGTGCACCCGGGCAGCCTCGGCCCGGGCCTCGCGCTCGATGACGGCAGCGCGTTCGCGAGCGTCGGCCACCATATGCGCCGCGCGCTCCTCTACGTCGAGGATGCGCTCCAGCTTCTCCACAGCACCCCCCGATCCGGCCCTATCCGATGACTGCAGACCCGGGGCCTTGCTCGGCACACGGGTCGTTACAGGTATAGTACGCCAAACAGGTGCAGTATCCCCCCGAGCGCCGGCATCCAACCGGCAGAAGGCAGTCCATGCGTCACGAACCTCGCTACAGTCGCCCGGTCACGTACCGACCCCGCCGCATGCGGACGCGCAGAGGGCGGAGATCGCCGTATCCCGCACTCACGATCGTGGTGGCGGTACTGGGGCTCGGTGTGATCGCGTGGATGCTCACGTGGGGCACATCCGATGAGCCCGAGACGTCGTCGGTCACCCCGATTGCAGTAGCCGCCGAGCCGCAACGCGCGCCCACGCCGCGTTTCGCAGCCGTGGGCGACGTGGAGCTACACCTGCCGGTCGACCCCTCGGCGATCACGGCACTCGCCTTCCATCAGGCCTCCGGCGACCGTGCGCAAGCGATGACCGCGCTCATCCCGGATGTCACCCCGGAAGCAGCCGAGGATCCCGAGGCGCTCGCCGCGATAGCAGCGAAGGCCGATGGCGACGACGAGATCTGGGCCGGCGCGTGTCTTCGCCTCTGGCGCACCGGCCGGGGCGGCGAACCGGATACCGCAGCCGACTTCGGCGCGCTGCCCGACACCGACATCTTCTCGCCGGTCACGGGTACCGTCATAGCGGTCCGCCCGTACCTCCTCTACGAGAAGCACGACGACATCGAGATCCACATCCGCCCGGATGGAGCCGATGACCTCGACGTCGTGCTCATCCACGTGACGGACCCGTCGGTGGAGGCGGGCGATCGGGTGTTGGGCGGCGTCACGCGTATCGCGGCGATCCGGAAGATGTC
>CAZOSR010000186.1:0-4110 GCA_964582445.1 uncultured Coriobacteriaceae bacterium
TCATCTTCGCCTCATCGGTGCTGCTGTTCCCCACGACGATCGCGCGGTTCTTCACGAGCGTTCAGTGGCTTCAGCAAGCGGCGGCATGGCTCTCGAGCGGGTGGAGTTACATCATCCTGTTCGCCGGGTTGATCGTCTTCTTCTCGTACTTCTATACAGCTCTCGTGTTCAACCCGATCGAGACGGCAGACAACCTCCGCAAGAACGGCGGTTTCATCCCCGGTGTGCGGCCGGGCAATCCCACGGCGCAGTACATCACCAACGTGCTGAACCGGATCACGTTGCCGGGCGCCGTGTTCCTGGCGATGATCGCAGTAGTCCCTCAGGCCATCTTCCAGCAGACCGGCGATCAGCTTGTTGCGGCCTTCGGGGGCACCTCGATCCTCATCATGGTTGGTGTCGCGCTCGAAACCATGCGCCAACTGGAGAGCCAACTGCAGATGCGTCACTACGACGGGTTCTTCAAGTAGCGTACGGGCAGTCGTGCCCGTTGTGATACCAGTGTGATCGCCAGCGCCCCGGTGCCGACCTCATGAGGGTGCACCGGGGCACACGCGATGAATGGGAGGGATCGGTATGAACGTCATGCTTCTCGGCGCCCCTGGCGCTGGCAAGGGCACGCAGGCCGCTCGCATCGTTGACGAGTTCGGCCTGGTCCACCTGTCAACCGGAGACATCCTCCGCAAGGCGGTCGCCGACGGAACGCCGCTCGGCATCGAGGCCAAGCGTCACATGGATGCCGGCGCGCTCGTTCCTGATGAGGTTGTCATCGGTCTGGTGCAGGAGCGTATCACCCAGCCAGATGCTCTTGAGAAGGGCGTGTTGTTCGACGGTTTCCCGCGAACCATCCCCCAGGCCGAGGCGCTGGGCAAGGCGCTCGCTGAGAGCGATCTCGCGCTTGACGCAGTCGTGAGCATCGAGGTCGATCCTGAGGCGATCGTCGCTCGGATCACATCCCGTCGGCAGTGCCGTGCATGTGGCCAGATATTCAACGTGGCGACCGACGGTGATCTCGACACGTGCACCCAGTGCGGCGGCGAAGTGTATCAGCGTGACGATGACACGGAGGCGACCGTCCGCAAGCGTCTTGCGGCATACGATGAGCAGACGAGCAAGCTGATCCCGTACTACGCCGAGCACGGCACGCTGCACACCGTCGACGGCAACCGGGCTCCCGCGGACGTGTATGAGGCCATCTCTGCGACCCTTCACTCGGTGGGATAGCGCGTGATCATCACCAAATCGCCGTCGGAGATCCAGATCATGCGGGAAGCTGGCCGCATCACTGCCGCGGCACTTGACGCTGTTGCGGCCGCGGTCCGACCGGGTGTCACCACCGCCCAACTTGATGCTATTGCCGAGGACGCCATAGTCCGCGCGGGTGCTCGACCTGCATTCAAGGGGTACCAAGGTTTCCCAGCAACACTGTGCACATCAGTGAACGACCAGGTCGTACACGGGATACCCGGATCGCGGTCCCTGCGCGAAGGCGAGATCATCTCCGTCGACTGCGGAGCGGTCGTTGACGGGTACTACGGCGACTCCGCACGGACGTTTGCTGTGGGGACGGTCTCCGATGAGGCGCTTCGGCTGATGGATGTCACGCGGCGCTCGCTCGAGGCCGGGATTGCGCGCTGCAGGCAGGGGATGCGGTTGTTCGACATCTCGGCGGCGGTACAGGAGGTTGCCGAGTCAGCTGGCTTCTCAGTGGTCCGCGAGTACGTTGGCCATGGAATCGGGCGGGCCATGCACGAGGATCCGCAGATCCCGAACTACGGGAAGGCCGGCACGGGTCCTACGCTCAAGGAAGGTATGGTCCTGGCGATCGAGCCGATGATCAACGCGGGTGGTGCAAGCGTGCGCTCCCTGGACGATGGATGGACTGTCGTCACGGTAGACGGGGCGATGTCGGCTCACTTCGAACACACGGTCGCGGTGACCGATGCGGGGCCGTTGGTACTGACGGTCGCGTAGGTTCGACTGCGTGTGCTGGACGTACTGGCCCGACTTGGTTATACTGCCGTTTTGCGACTTCACGGCTCTTGAAGGGATACACGCACTTGGCCAAGCGCGACGACGCCATCGAGATGGAGGGCACTGTTCTTGAGGCTCTGCCCAACGCGATGTTCAGGGTAGAACTCGACAACGGGCACAAAATGCTCGCCCACATCTCGGGCAAGATGAGGATGCACTACATTCGCATCCTGCCCGGTGACAAGGTGGTCGTCGAGCTGTCTCCGTACGACCTTTCGAGGGGCCGTATCACGTATCGGTTCAAGTAGGGGACCGTTCAACGGGGGTCATAGAGACACCCGGCACCGTGTGAGCAACGAAAGACCACGCCTGCGGCTGGGCGATGAGATAGATAGCGTACTGAGAACAACGGAAAAGGGAATCTCAGCATGAAAGTCAGACCTTCCGTTAAGAAGATGTGTGAAAAGTGCAAGGTCATCCGCCGTCATGGCCGGGTGCTCGTGATCTGCGAGAACCCGCGTCACAAGCAGCGGCAGGGCTAGGAGGGAGCGGGCTTTGGCACGCATTTCGGGTGTCGACCTTCCGCGCGAGAAGCGCGTTGAGATCGGCCTGACCTACATCTACGGTATCGGTCTCACTACGTCGCAGCTCATCCTGCGCGAGACCGGCATCAATCCTGACACGCGCGTGCGGAACCTCACTGAAGAAGAGGTCGTCCGGCTGCGCGAGTACATCGACCGGAACCTCAAGGTCGAGGGCGACCTCCGACGCGAAGTCAGCCAGAACATCAAGCGGCTGATGGAGATCGGATGCTACCGGGGCCTCCGTCATCGCAAGGGTCTCCCGGTCCGCGGGCAGCGTACGCACACCAACGCGCGTACCCGTAAGGGCCCGCGTCGCCAGATCGGCGCGAAGAAGAAGGGCAAGTAGCACATGGCCGCCAAGAAGAAGAACGTCAAGAGCAGGGTCCGGCGCAGCGAGCGCAAGAACATCGCCGTCGGGCAGGCTTACATCAAGAGCACGTTCAACAACACGATCATCAGCATCACCGATCCCCAGGGCAACGTCATCGCCTGGAAGTCCGCCGGTCAAGTCGGCTTCAAGGGCTCCCGCAAGTCCACGCCGTTCGCTGCGCAGCTTGCTGCAGAGCAGTGCGCGAAGATGGCGCAGGAGCACGGTGTCCGTAAGGTATCGGTGTTCGTCAAGGGTCCCGGCTCCGGCCGTGAGACCGCGATCCGCTCACTCCAGGCTGCTGGCCTCGAGGTCTCGAGCATTCAGGATCGCACCCCTGTCCCGCACAACGGCTGCCGGCCGCGCAAGCGCCGCCGCGTGTAGTTCTCACTGGGAGGATCGACCTCTATGGCACGTTACACAGGGGCGGACTGCAGGCAGTGCCGCCGTGAAGGTGAAAAGCTCTTTCTGAAGGGCGATCGGTGCTACACAGACAAGTGTGGCATGGAGAAGCGTCCATATCCGCCGGGTCAGGCCGGCAAGAAGCGCCCGCGCGACTCGGAGTACCGGGTCCAGCTTCGCGAGAAGCAGAAGGCGAAGCGCATCTACGGGGTCCTGGAGAAGCAGTTCCGGACCTACTACCAGATTGCCACCCGTCAGTCTGGCATCACTGGCGAGAACCTGCTTCGCTTGCTGGAGAGCAGGCTGGACAACGCCGTGTACCGCCTCGGCTTCGCTGCGTCTCGCGATGAAGCCCGCCAGATGGTCCGCCACGGTCACTTCACCGTGGATGGGCACAAGGTGGACATCCCATCGTTCCGGGTCCGTCCGGGCGCAGTGATCGCGGTCGGTGACAAGGCCAAGGAGATGACGGCCATCAAGGCCGCGCTCATCTCGTCGTCGAAGATCGAGGTCCCGGGATGGCTTGAGGTCGATGTAGAGAAGCTGCAGGGCCGTGTGCTCTCGCTTCCGACCCGAGACCAGATCGAGGCTCCTATCCGCGAGCAGCTCATCGTCGAGCTGTACTCGAAGTAACCACGCCTTGCCAGCCAAGGAGGCTTAAAGCATGACCGAGTTCATGAGGCCGAAAGTGACCGTCGAGGACATCGATGCGCGCACCGCGCGGTATATCGTCGAGCCGCTCGAGCGCGGCTACGGTTACACGCTCGGCAACTCGATGCGCCG
>CAZOSR010000187.1:0-4047 GCA_964582445.1 uncultured Coriobacteriaceae bacterium
TCCCGCCGATGCTACGATTCGAGTTTGGCGGGTAGGGAGCGTGCTGCTACGACCACCAGTCGTCTATGGGATGGAGACCCCGAAATCAAGGCCCTGATCAAGAGGACGTTCACGCTCGCTCTGGGTGAGGGCGCTGCCCGCGCACTCGGCGTGGTCATCTACGCCATCATCGCGCGTGCGGTGGGCGTCTCCCAGTTTGGCGTGTTCTCCTTCGCGATGAGTGTGGCGATCGTCGCCCTCGTGGTCATCGAGATGGGTCAGAACCGGCACGCAAGCAGGATGATCGCGCACGCCCAGGGCCGCTATACGCATGTCTTCCTGCCCATGACGCTCAACAAGCTTGTGATCGGGGTAGCGGTTGCCGCACTCGTTCACCTTGTGCTGCGGCTTGGGGGCATGGGTGCCGAGGCGGTGTGGTGCACCACGGCGCTGATCGGATGGGCCACACTCCTGGGGACTGTCGACAGCGTGCGCGCCATTCTCCGGTCCATCGACCGCATGGGAACCGACAGCATCATCAATGCAGCCGAGTCGGCGGGGCGGCTGCTCGCCGTTGTCATCGCGGTCATCCTGGGCGCGAACGTCGTCGGGCTGGGACTGGCATACATGGCCGAGGCGCTCGTGGCATCGGTGCTGGCGTTCGTGCTCGTATCACGCACGGTGCAGCTCATACCCAAGGCCGGGGAGTGGATCGACCCCAGGTCGTTCCTGCGGGGATCGGTGGGGATCGGTCTAGCGGCGATGGCATCGACCGGCTTCTACAGGATCGACCAGATCTTCGTTCTCCCACTCGCAGGCGAGGTGGCAAGCGGCCTCTACGGAGCCGCCGCGCGCGCAGCGTTCACCGCGGTGGTCGCGGCGGGACTCGTGTGTCAGGCGGCGTTCCCACGTCTCGCCGCCAGTCGCGACAGCCACGCAGAGTACCGCAAGGAGCTCCTCTCGGCCATCAGGCTTGCCGTGCTTGTCGGGGGTTCGGCGGCGGCGGCGATCTTCGTGCTGGCCGAGCCGATCATCGTGGTGCTGTACGGTGAGGGCTTCGAGGCCGCGGTGCCGATGCTCCAAGTCCTTTCATTGGCCGTTGCTTTCAACGGTTTCACTGGCATCGCGGTCAACTCGGCGCATGCCCTGCATCGCGAGAAGAAGGTACTGCCGCGTGTTGTGACGCTTGTCATCGTGGTCTCCACGCTGAACCTCATATTCGTTCCCAGGTACGGGGCGATGGCTTCGGCGTGGATCAGCGCTTTCGGCGAGCTCCTTATGGCGTCGTCGATACTGTGGCTGTCGCGGGACCGGCTCAGCACCCGGCCTGCGGACGACGTGATCGTCCAGACTGAGATGGTTGAACAGCCTGACGATCTCAGCACCTCGCTGTGAACCGGCCATTCTCGATGGGTGAGTGATGAGGCAGACGACAGGCATCTCGACAAGCCAGGATCAGCGAGTGGATCGGCACTTCTGCATCAGCTCGTATCTCGCCTTCCGGTACGTCGTCGATCCCATCGCGGCATGGGCGCCCGGAGTCGTTCCGGGGCTACCCGATCTGGACGCCGCAACTCAGGTCGCGGTGGAGTCCACCGAGGACGTTGGCCGACTGCTCCGATCGCTTGTCGAAGCGGAGGTGGCAGCGCGGGCCGACGGTGAGGTCGGGATTCTCCTGAGCGGCGGCATCGACTCAGCCATCCTGGCAGGTATGCTCCCGGAAGGGACGAAGGCCTTCGGTATTCGATTCCTGGCGGACGGCGCACTCGATGAGACGGTACAGGCTCGCCGCTATGCCGAGGCGAAGAACCTCGACTTCCGGGTGATCGACGTAACGTGGGATGACTACGAGCTCGATGCCCCCACGCTGATGCAGAACAAGCGATCACCGCTGCATGCTGTCGAGGTCGGCCTGTTCAAAGCCGCCCGTGCAGCGGTTGACGCGGGCGTCCGCACGCTCGTTCTCGGCAACGGAGCCGATTCGACTTTTGGCGGCATGGACAAGCTGCTCTCCCGCGACTGGGATTTCGACTCGTTCGTCAGGCGCTACACCTTCATCGATCCACAGACAGCAGTGGTGCGCCCGGTCTCGGTTCTCTCCGAGTACGAGAGATACCGGATTCCTGCGGGTATCGACTTCGTCTCGTTTCTGAAGCGGACCCACGGCATAGGTATCATCCAGGCTTTCGACAACGCGATCGGATCGGCCGGATGTGCGTCTCTGGAACCCTATGAGTCGCTGCGTCTCAGTGGCGGACTCGATCTCGCGCGCATACGCAGCGGAGAGCCGAAGTATCTGCTGCAGCCGCTGTTCCGCTCGATGTATCCCGAGATCGAACCTCCGGCGAAGATTCCATTCGCACGGCCGATGGATCTGTGGCTCGCTGACTGGGCTGGTCCGAGACGACCGGAGTTCCGCCCGGATCTCGATCTGTCAGCATTCGTCGGGGACCGCAGGTGGATACTCTGGTGCCTCGAGTCATTCCTGGATCAACTGGACGCCGGCAGTATCTGAGGCGCGCTGCCGCCGGTAGCGGTACCATGGCATCGGTTCGGCGGTGGTGTCGCACCTGGTGGCCGCACTGCCACAGGTTGCGGGGCGAGTTCCTTCGGCAGGTCATCGGCTGGAGGCGGACCTGACCTGGAGTGAGGGAGGAACAACACACATGAGCGAGCGAAACCCCATCATCGGGTATACGACCGGTGTCTACGATCTCTTCCACATCGGTCATCTGAATCTACTCAGGAACGCCAAGGCGATGTGCGACTGGCTCATCGTGGGCGTGACCACCGATGAGCTGCTGCTGGAGTACAAGAAGAAGAAGCCGGTCATCCCCTTCGTTGAGCGGTGTGAGATCCTCCGCCACATCGACTGCGTGGATGTTGTCGTCCCGCAGGACGATATGGACAAGTTCGCAATGTGGGAGAAGCTGCGATTCGACGTGATGTTCGTTGGCGACGACTGGCACAAGACGCCGAAGTGGGAGCAGTTCGAGAGACAGTTCCAGGAGGTGGGCGTGCGGATCGTGTATTTCCCATACACGAAGGGCACTTCATCAACGATCATCAACCAGGTTCTAGAGGAGAAGCGGCAGTCGGCCGATGAGTCCTGAGCGCGCAAGGGTCCCAACCATCGGGGAGGTCCGTGCTCGCGACCCCAAGAGACAGCCCTCTTGGACCTACCTTGTCACGCATCCGATCGCATGGGTGCTTGTTCCGATGTTCATACGAGTGGGGTTCGGACCCAATGCCGTCTCCTTCACGGGAGCCGTCACCGTCATCGCCGGGGCGTTCGCGTACGTGTGGTTCGACGGCGCCTGGTGGGCTGGGGCGATCTTCCTGATGGCGGGTCAGCTCGGCTATGCCTGTGATGCCGCGGACGGGCAGCTCGCCCGCATCACCGGTACCTCCAGCAAGTTCGGCGGCTGGTTCGACCTGCTGCTGGATCGGATCGTGCACACCACGGTCATCTGCACCCTGATGGTCGCGCGCTTGCCGGAATCCGGTTCGTCGTCAGAGGTTGCCGCGCGCCTGCTGCCGTACCTGTTCTTGCTCGTGACGAGTGTGGCGTACCACAACGGCATGAACCTAAGGGAGGTCTTCTTCCCAAAAGGAAGTGCAGCGAGGACTGGCGGGCCGGCGCTCTCAAGCGTGGCTGGCGCCCTGAAGACGGCCATAACGGCTGCTGGCGACTACGGATTCCTCATGTTCGTGCTCGGGGTCGGTGCCGTGACCGGTATGCTCGAGTGGGCCGCGTGGGGCATGACGGCCGTCTACGCAGTTGGGCTGCCGGCGGTCGTCCTCCGCGTCCGGCAGCTCTCGGCGATTGAGAGCGCAGAGCGCGCGGGCGATCCCCGAGGGCCGGAAGCGCACCATTCATAGGTCAGTGTCAGCGAGGTCGCATTTCGCAGATCCGACATCGATCAGCGGACACGCTTCCGGCCGGAAGGGAAGGAAGGGTACCGACGGGCGTCGACCGGGCGCCTGTACCGCACAGGAGCTCCTGCAGCGAATCGTCCGTGACCCGATCTGCGGGTGGGGACACGTAGTGTTGTTCGCTGCGGTATG
>CAZOSR010000188.1:0-2766 GCA_964582445.1 uncultured Coriobacteriaceae bacterium
GGGCAGACTTTCACGCACGCCGGATCGTCGCAGTGCTGGCACTGGAGAGTGACGTAGCTCATTTTCAGGTTCGGCCACTCACCTGCCGGGGTATCCATACCTTCCCCGCCGATGGTGAGCACCCGGTTCCACCACACTTCTTCGGGGATGTTGTTCTCGAGCTTGCAGGCGACACTGCAGGTCCAACATCCGATGCATCGCTTCGTGTCAACGACGATTCCGTATTGCTTGTTGGCCATGGCTTATTCCTCCCCATCCCACAGGCGGATGGCAACGCGATTGTCCATGAACGAGCAGTTCATCGCATAAGGATCGACGTAGTCCGTAGTGAATGATGACATCGATCCTGACTTGGTTTCCTTGGGCTGGTAGCCCTTCGGGTACACCAGGCTGCCCCGCTGTATTCCAGCGTTATACTGCGCCTTCATGACACAGTGTCCGCGATCGTTGTACACATCGACATACGCGTCATGCTCGACGCCCTGCTCCCTCGCGTCCGCGGGATTGATGTACACAAGCGGCTCGGGCGCGACATCATGGGCCCAGGTCTTCATGAACATCGTCGTGTGCACGCGGATCTTGTTTCGCCAGGAACTGATGACGAATGGGAACTTGTCCTTCAGTTCACTGTTCTTGCCAGACTCCTTGTTCTCGAAGTAGCTGGGGAGCTTCTCGCGTTCGGGATCCAGCGTGTAGTTCGAGGCGGTGCGCGGATACACGGTGTCGACGTAGAACATCATGCGGCCGGTCTCAGTGGGGAAGTTGTTCAGGTCTCTCTGGCCGATGTACGGTTTCTCATCGACGTAGCGCATCAACTTCTCCTTGCGCAACACGTCCATGGTGATACCGTGTTTGCGGGCAGATTCTGTGTCGAACGAGGCGGCGAACCACTCCTCATCGGTGATGTTGCTTACGACGTCGGCGATTCCGAATTTGTCAGCCATGAAGCGAACGATGTCGCCGTCGGGCTTCGATTCCCACAGAGGGTCTATGGCCTTCTCGGAGAGACGCACATTGCATTCATGTGACAAGGGGATGATGTCCTCGTACTCATAGATGTCGCTCGCGGGGAGCACGATGTCCGCGTACAGAGCGGTCTCAGACCAGAAGCAGTCCGTCACAACGATCTGCTCCATCGGGTCCAGGAACTCCTTCTTCAGACGATTGGAGTTCACGTTGCCCGACAACATGTTGCCGTGCGTCACCCAGAAGTTCTTGATCGGGTAGTCCTTCCCCTGGAGCTTCCCGGTGGTCATGGCATCACAGCCAGCCAAGATGGAGACCGTGCTCATCGTGGCGCCGTTGGGAGGATAGGTGGTGGGAGCCCCGAAGAAGTTGCCGTACATGTAGTCGAAGCCGCCGACGCTGCGTCCCGGCTCACCGAAGTTGCCCGTCAGGCTGATCAGGGCGGCAAGCGCGTATGTCGTACGGAGACCGCCCTCGTAGGCACCCATGCCGAAGTTGATGTAGTGAGCGATCTTGTTCTCGGGGCGCAGCAGGTCAGCCAGGAAGTTGAAGTCGTCTTCGGAGATGTTCGAGACTTCGTGAACCTTCTCGAATGTCCACTCCTGCACGTGATCGCGGAACAACTCCCAGGCGGTGGTGTACTGGGCGTCCGGGACGTTCTCCTTGATCGGATCGACCGCTTCGTCAAACGGCACCGGCTTGCCGGCAGCGTTGTCCCACACCATGATGGGATCGATCTCAGTCCGCGCGCCAGTGCCCCAGAAGATGGGCCCTTGGTGCAGGCCGATGCCGAACTCACTGCCACGCACGTACATCCCATCCGACTTCTTCACAAGGAAAGGTGCGCACGTGTGCTTCATGACGAAGTCGGCGTTGTAGAGTCCCTCGTTGATGAACTTGCGGCACAAGCCCAGCAGGTAGGCTCCGTCAGTGCCCGGATACATGGAAATCCAGCGATCCGCCTTGGCCGTGCTCGGGGAGTAGTGTGCGTCAACCGACACAAGCTTCACGCCCGCCTCTTGAGCGTCCGCCACGAACTTCCATTGCTGGATGTTCGCGTTCACCGGATTCGCACTCCAGAGGATGATCGCGTCGGAGTTCATGAAGTCCTGAGGCTCGTTCTGGTCGAACCAGAAGATGCCGCCACGCAGAAGACCCAGGAAGTTGGCGATGTCGAAGGAGTAGTCCCAATAGGTGACCTGCAGAGCGTTGAAGAACCGCTTGACGATTCCAGGATTGCCGTGGAGCAGGCCCTGTGAACCGGCACACTGATAGTAACCGTTGGCCAGCGTGCCGTACTTCTCAGCGGTGCTCTTCCATTGAGGCACAATCAGGTCGGCAGCCTCGTCCCAGGTGATGCGTTCCCACTGACCGCCGCCGCGCGGCGTCCCGTCCACGCGCTTCATCGGGTAGCGGACGCGCTCTTCGGAATAGGTGCGCTGGATTCTCGAGCGACCGCGCAGACACATGCGGTAGTCAGACCCCTCGATGGGGCGAAGATTGGCAACGTTGCCGTTGCGAACTGTGACGCGATACTGGCAGAAGGAGCAGCTCCACGAGCAGCCGCAAATGAACTCCTGCTCTTCGTTGGCGGCCTGTGCTGCCGCGTGGTCCACTTTCAAGTTGCGCATGCTCACGGGCAGCAGACCGGCGAGCATAGTGCCCCCCGCAACTGCTGCAGTCGCCTGTAGGACTTCACGACGTGACAAGTGATGATGCATGCCGCACACCTCTCCTCTCTTGTCCTCCAACCTCAACCGGATGAGACAGGTTCCACACTGGTGTCCGGCCGGATCACCT
>CAZOSR010000188.1:2776-4044 GCA_964582445.1 uncultured Coriobacteriaceae bacterium
GGATGTTACCAAGGCTTAACGAAGTCCACATCGCGATAGCCCCGACAGTCCAAATGCATTCTCGGATTTGATATTGATACCGATGGATACGCTCTGCCTGAGTGAATCCCTTCTTGATCGGATGCCACGCACGAAGCGAAGAGCGGCCCCGCGTGCCGATTTCCGCTCGGGGCATCATCGACGGCCACCCAGGGCGTCGGTCGCGAGCCCTCTCTCTCAGCCCAGCCTTCCAGCTGGTTCCCAGTACTGGATGATGTCGCCTCGCGATGTGGCCATGACGTGTTCGGTCCCGGTACCGCGCCAACAGACAGGATTGTCGTCCGAGCAGCCCCTCGGCCGACCTGCATGCGCACTCGAGACCGCAGCCCCGACGCCGTCACGATGGAACACGCTCGTACAAGGAAGGCAGAAGGTCAGCTCGGCTCATTGGGGCAAGCCCGCGCTCGCGCTGAACCATTGCACACGAAGACATGCCGAATCCGTTACCCGGGCGCCAAGAGATGCTTCGTTCCGTGCATCAGGACAGCAAGTTGTCCAGAATCTCACGGGCTGCATTCTCGCCAGTGCAGGTGAGGTGTGCGCTCCGCACACGCTTGTCATTGGGCAATTGCGCATCCCGCCCCATGAGGTCCACACCGACGAGCCGCCTGACCATCATCGAAACGCTGGGCTGCTTCAACTTCGCGTACGAACATAGCTCAGTGATTGTCATCGATTGCCCGGATAGATAGAGGATGACCAACAGGCAGGCCTCGCCGTGGGTCAACCTGCGGCCCGCACGACCCCCAACGTATTCGGCGACCGCGTGCCTGAACCGTCTATAGAAGTCAAGCGCCTCACAGCACAACGCCGGACTGACGGCGGACTCCACTCGTGAGAGCACCCTGTCGCCCCTGGGAGAGACTGAGATGATCGATTTGCGCAGGTCACAACCATCAAGCATCTCATGAACGAGACGCCACGTGAGTAGATGCTCTATGTGTCGGGTTGTCTTGGATGAACTGAATCCCAGGTCGCGCGAGATTCGCGTCGGACAATGGGGACCCTCGTACTTGAGCCAGAACAGAAGCATAAGAGAATCCAAATCGATCCTGCCCTGGTGATCTACCTCACACATGTGTGCGCCAATGGCACGAAGCCGACCTGGCCGCAGGCTACGGCGAAGCGCCACTTCCCGAGGCCTTGGGGCGCAAGTACCCGAACGCCGCGCGCGAGTGGGGCTGGCAATACGTGTTCCCGGCCGACAAAGTCGCCGTTGATCCGGCGGA
>CAZOSR010000189.1:0-4040 GCA_964582445.1 uncultured Coriobacteriaceae bacterium
GACCGTGGAAGAGGCGAGGATGCTCTACAGCGTGCTCGCCGCGGTGATGGTGGGGCAATAACTTGCCGTTGGCAAGTGTGCGATTCCATGAAGAGGGAGGGCGTCATGGCGACCAGAGTCAAGATGGTCCTGCGGAGCCTTGTGCCGATTCTGTTTGATCGGTACTCGGGATTGCAGGACAGCAATGACCAAGAGGCGCAAAAGAACGCCGTCCACAAGGTGTATCGAGACGACAACGGGAACGTGTGTATCCCTGCCAGTTGTCTCAAGGCATGCATCAGGGATGCATCGTCAGAAGTCGGCAAGAAGACCGACAGCAAGAGGAGGCGCAACGGGATACGTGCCGGGTGCTTTATCGCTCCCGACCTGATACCGGTTGCCAAGGAGCAGGACGGTATCCATCAGGAGATCGTCACGCGCAAGGGTACTGGCAACAAGGTAACTCGCGTTGTCTCCTACCGACCGTTCCTGAAGCAGTGGGAATGCGAGGTGGAGGTTACGTTGTACGACATCACGCCGGCCAACTTCCGGCAATATGTCGAGGTGGCCGGGTTCAAGTATGGGCTGTGCGGACATCGGCCTGAGTGGGGCCGATTCGAGATCGTATCGTTCGAGGAGATGGAGGAGGCGGCATGACGGAGGCGACGGTACAGGAGGGACAGATAGCGTCCCTCGCGGACCAGCGGGCGCTCGACTTCCTGAGCATGGAGCCCGAGCAGAAGGGCTTCAATCCAGGGACGTTCGAGTACCGGATGAAGCAGGCGATCCTCGGCTTCCGGTACAAGCGGGAAATCGAGCTCAAGAGGAGGACGGGGCGCGACCAGGCGATCCGGGTAGTACGGATGGTGTTTGAGACGCCGGAGAAGCGGCGGGACTACATCAAACAGAGCATGCCGGCGCTATTGCCGGTTGCGGCGAAGTGAGGTGCTGCGCCGCCGGGTCACACTGGCGGCGTGGTGTATCTCGGGTCCGGTAAGGTCCGGTGAGGAACGGTCAGGTACGGTGCGGTAAGGTTAGTTAAGGACGAGACGGTTGGGGTAAGGTGTGGTACGTCATGGTGCGACGGGGTGTGGTGAGGTTGGGAGAGGTCAGGTACGGACGAGACGGTTGCGGTTAGGTTAGGTGAGTTACGGTGAGGCCGGGTGAGGTTAGGTCTGGTACAGACGAGACAGTTGCGGAATGGTAGGGTCCGGTGTGCCATGGTCTGGTAAGGTGGGGCATGGTGAGGTGAGTTGTGGATCATCGAAAGGAGGTGTCGTTGACACAGACAACCTAACCGTGATATAGTCCTGTCCGGCGCTGGGCAAGACTCTCACCATTCCGGGCAGAGGACTCGCCCTTCGCATTTCCAGGGGGTGCGATTGACAGCACTGATACCTGCTCGTTCTGGTTCCAAGCGCATCGTGGACAAGAACATCCGTATGGTCCACGGTGCGCCGATGATGCACCATCCGCTCATCGCCGCAGTCAAGAGCGGTTTGTTCAGCCAAGTGCTCGTCTCCACTGACAGCGACAGGTACTTGCACATCGCCAGACACGTTGACGGCGTGGACGGCTTCATTCGGCCAGCGCAGTTGGCGAACGACACGGCGCCCCTCGAGGCCGTGCTGGCCGACGCGATGCGCCGCTACCCCATCGAGACCGAGTGGTGTCTTCTGCTCCCCACGGCTATCGGAATCGCCGCTCACGAGCTCCGGGAAATCGGGGACTACTTTACCCTTGCCGGGTATGACGCCGTGGTGACCGTGACCATGGACGATAGGTCCGCGGAAAGGGCCATGGCGCTCCTGGATGACGGCCGCGCGGTGCCGCTGTCCAGGCGTTGGATCCGCAAGCGCACACAGGACGTGCGGCAGACGTACCACGACGCCGGCCAACTCTACTTCATCAAGCGGCAGCCGTTTCTGTGGCGGTGGACGCTGCTCCGGCAGGACATCCTGCTACAGCGTCCAGGCACCTACGTCCTGACGCATGCGGTGGACATCGACACACCGCGAGATCTGGAGGCCGCGGGGTGCTGAGCGCGCACCAGCCCTGCTACCTGCCGTGGCTCGGGTTTTTCGACAAGGTGCGCCGTTCTGACACGTTCGTGCTGCTCGATGATGTCCAGTTCTCCACGGGGCGGGACAACTACGTCAACCGGGTCCGGGTGAAGTCGCCGGCAGGGGTGAAGTGGCTGACGCTGCCGCTGGACATGGCGGGGCACCTGGACAAGAGCATCGCCGAGATGACGGTCCTGCCGGGGTGGCGGGAGCAGCATCTGCGGACGCTGCGGGAGTACTACCGTGGAGCTCCGCACCTGGACATCCTGGACATGCTCCTGCCGCCCGAGGCTGAGTGCCTGTCGGACGTGACGGCGATGTCGTGCATCGACCTTGTGACCGACTTGCTGACGGACGGTCTCCAGCGGCTGACGATGCAGAGCGAGCTCGGGGTGGCGGGGAACAAGACGGAGCTCATCGTCAACTTGTGTCTTGCGACGGGGGAGAGGTCGTTCCTGTTCGGGGGCCACGGGAAGGACTACGCCGACCTGGCGCTCCTGCGGGACCACGGCATCGAGCCGGTGTTCCAGGAGTACGACCATCCCGTCTACCAGCAGCAGCGTGCTCCGTTTGTGGAGGGGCTGTCCGTTGTGGATGCCATCCTGAACATAGGTATGGACGAGACGAGGAAGCTGCTGTGCCGGTGACTCTTGGCGTGTTCGCGCATCCCGACGACGAAGTGATCGTGGCAGGCGGGACGCTCGCGTGTTTGAGCACGGGGGGGGCGGGGTCGGTACATGCACGGTTCCTGACAAACGGGGTGGGGGTGCGCGGGTGCGAATGGTCGGCTGAGAGACTCGAGGAGATGCGCGCGGCAGCCGCGGTGCTCAGGTTGTCCACGACGGCGGTGGCGGAGTTCCCCGACCAGGAACTCCACCTCGTGCCGGAGCCGGAGTTGTGCCGTGTCGTGGAGGAGTGGTTCGACGCAATCGCGCCGGAGCATGTATTCACGCACTCGCCGCACGACCTGAATCAGGACCACAGGATCGTGGCCGCAGTGGTGATGGTCGCCTCGCGTCGCAGGAAGTTTGTGCGAAACGTTGTTGGCGGGGAGGGTGACTGGACTGTCGGTTTCTGCCCGACTGTGTTCATGGCGATTGACCGTGGGATCGGCTACAAGCTCGCGGCTCTTGCTAAGTACGGGAGCCAGAAGAGGGCTCGTCCCGACCCGCGCAGCGAGATGGACTTGTTTGCCCGTGCCATCTACTGGGGGCCGAGGGGGCAGGGGCTGTTTGCGGAGGCGTTCGAGTTGCTGTGGGGGAGGTGAGATGACGATAGGCAAGCACGAGGTGGGGCCGGGAAGACCGGCGTTCCTGGTAGCCGAGTTGTCCTGCAACCACGGGCACAGCTACAAGACGGCCGTGGAGACTGTCCGTGCCATGGCGCAGGCCGGGGCCGATGCGGTGAAGCTGCAGACCGACAATCCCGATGGGGGGATCACGGTTGACAGCGACCGGCCGGAGTTCCGTATCCGCTCCGGGCCCTGGGCGGGGAAGACGCTGTACCAACTCTACAAGGAGACATACACGCCATGGGACTGGGTGCCGCAACTGACCGAGGTCGCCAACGCGCTCGGGATGGAGTGCTTCTCGACGCCGAGTTGCTTGAAAGGTGTCGAGTATTTGGAGTCCGTTGGGGTGCCATGCTACAAGGTCGCCAGCTTCGAGATCACGGACGAGCCGCTCATCAAGGCTATCGCTGCTACGGGCAAGCCGTGCTTCATCTCCCTGGGGTGCGCCGACGTCTTCGAAAAGCTGTGCGCGCAGGAGCATTTTGGCGCCGAGTGGTGGAAGCGGCTCACGTTTCTGGACTGCGTGAGCGAGTACCCCGCCGACCCTGCCGACTTCAACCTGGTGCGGGGGATGACCGGTATCTCTGACCATTCGCTCGGGCACTCCATCACCTGGGCCGCCGTGGCCTTGGGGGCGTACGTGGTGGAGCGTCACTTCATACTGAGTCGAGGCATGGGCGGGCCCGACTCTGGATTCTCCCTTGAGC
>CAZOSR010000190.1:0-4024 GCA_964582445.1 uncultured Coriobacteriaceae bacterium
GTCGGCAACACGGTTGGCGATGCTCCTGATGAGGTGCCTGTCGTGCGTGATGAGCGCAATCGTCCCCGTGTACTGAGCGAGCGCCTGCTCGAGCACGTCGCGGCCCTGGATGTCGAGGTGGTTCGTGGGCTCGTCCAGGCACAGGAACGAAGCCGGTCTGACGAGCATCTTCGCAAGCGCCAGCCGTGCCCTCTCCCCTCCCGAGAGCACCCTCACGAGCTTCTTCACATCATCACCGTGGAACAGGAACGTGCCGAGGAGCGTGCGCGCCTGCTCCTGGGTCCAGTCGGGTGCGGCCAGCATGAGCTCGTCGAGCACCGTGTTGCGCAACCCCAGCGCCTCCAGCTGATGCTGCGCGAAGTACGCCACGCTCACCTTGTGGCCGAGTCGCCTCGTACCGGCATCAGGCGGCAGCTCGCCCGCGAGCATACGCAGCAACGTCGACTTGCCCGCCCCGTTGGGACCCACGAGCGCTACCTTGTCCCCCCGGTAGAGCTTGAGGGAGAGGTCACCGTAGACCACGTTATCGCCATACGCCTTCGACACACCGTCGAGCGAGATCACCTCGTCACCCGTGCGGTCGGGCTGCGGGAACGCGAAGCGCACCTTCTTGCGTTCCTCGGGAATCTCGATGCGCTCGATCTTCTCCAGCGCCTTGATCCGGCTCTGCACGGCCTTGGCCTTGGTGTCTTTGTATCGAAACCGCTCGATGAACCGTTCCTGATGCTCGATCTCGCGGTCCTGTTGCTTCTTGGCGGCGATCAAGCGCTCCCTGTTGGCGGCCTTCTGCTCCTGATACGAGCTGTAGCTGCCCTGGTACGAGGTGATCGTACGCAACTCCAGCTCGGCAACACGGTTCACAAGGCCGTCCATGAACGAGCGGTCGTGGCTCACGATCACCAGCGCGCCCTCGTAGTTCCTCAGGAAGCCTTCCAGCCACGTCACACTCTCCAGATCGAGGTGGTTGGTGGGCTCGTCCAGCAGGAGCACATCGGGCTCCACCAGCAGGATCTTCGCGAGCGCCACGCGCATCTGCCAGCCACCGGAGAGTTCCGCGATGTCGCGAGTCAGATCCTTCTCCCGGAAGCCGAGACCGGTGAGCACCGCACGCGCTTCGACCTCGACCGTGTAGCCCCCCATGTGCTCGAACCGCTCACGCAGACGGCCATACTCGGCAAGAAGCGGCTCCGTCTCCTCAGGAGTCGCCGTGGCCAGTTCCTCCTCGAGCAGTCCGATACGGTGCTCCAAACCCCGCACACCGGAGGCCGCCGAGAGAACCTCCTCGAGCACGTTTGCGCCGTGCATCTCGATCGCTTCCTGCTTGAGGTAGCCGATGGTGGCGTCCTTGGCCTTGATGATGACGCCCGCATCGGGTTCCTGCTCGCCCGAGATGATCTCCAGCAGCGTGGTCTTGCCCGCCCCGTTGGGGCCGACGAGCGCGATACGGTCGCGCGCGCCAACACGCAGGAACGCGTCTTTGAACAAGACGCGTTCTCCGATGGACTTGGTCACATGGTCGACGGTGATGATCACGGGAGACAGTCTAGCAGCATGCGTCACCCGCGCATCCCCTTCACGGCGATGCGCACTGCACCGTTATGCCTGTCACGAGATCAGTTTGGGTGCTGGCCCTCGTCGTCAAACACGAGTGGGGGCAGGTCCTCCACTGCAGCGATCTGCTGCATGATGCCCGCATGACAGTCGAGCACCACCTCGGGTGGCGCGCCCCAATCGAGCGAGCGTTCCGACAGCAGATTGGCCACGCGGGTAAGCGCCATACGCGACGGGTGGTCGAAGTCGCCACCAACCTGCTGGAAAGCGAGGCGCACCATGTTCTCCACGCCGGATTGACCGGCCGTCCGCAGGCCGAGGGCGCGGTACTGCTCGGCAAAGCGCTCGCCATTCTCCTGGTGGAAGCAGCGCAGAAGATGCTCCCGCACTTCGAAGGGGCTCACTCGCTCGATAGCCATCATGGAACGCACCTCCGGCTCAGCCGGCTCACCCGCATCCACGAATGCACGCATCCGCTCTTACGCTCGTTCATCGGCAAACGACTATGTAGACTGTGTGACGGTATTCACACTACGAGCACTGAATTAGGAATTCTGAATCTAGATACAGTCAGAATGCTGCACTCGCATGCGAGCCTTCACACGTCAGTCAGCTCGACAACTGCAGCGCCACTCAGCAGCAGAACGCCACCGCGTCGAGCGATGAGGAACCGGGCTCCGGATCCCCGTATGACGATCCACAGCCGGTTGCGAGCAGCGCGAGCGCGAGAGACAGCACGATGACGACGACCTGTAGGACGAGACGACGTGTAAGCATCGGACCCTCCAATCGTATGCGCCAACAGGACTGGTACCCGGAATGTACCCAAGGAGGCCCCCGCATCTATGCAGAGGCCTCCGATACTGCTCGTGGGCACCACTAGAGGGGATGGGCGTCCTCGGACTCGGTCTCACCGTCTCTGACCATGGATGTCCACCGGTATCCGTCCCAGAACCTCAGCTCGTGGCGGCCCGCAGGGTCGGCGTACCACCCGGGGGGCACTACCTTCGACCAGTTGCGTCCGTTCGGGATCGCCGCGATCTTGGCCAGCACGTTCTCATCGAGATAGTGCTCGAGGAATCCGCACTCCACACACACGTAGAATCGTCCCTCGTCACGAGGATCTCCCGAGTCCGTGGTGACGTGAAGACTCTCGACCGAGCCGTCACAGAGACCACCGGGCCACGTCGAGACGAACACCTCGTGTGAGCCGCACTTTGGGCATTCACCGTCACGCATATCCAGCCACCCCCATGACAACGGCCGATACGGCAGCGCGCCCCGTCAGCCTAGACTAAAGACGATGAGTCCCGCCACCGCCAGCAGGAGCCCCGCAGAACCCAACACGAGGATCCGATGCCGACGAAGCGAGCGACCCGTGAGTGAGTGGAGTCGAATCCGGCCGCGGCGTATCACGAAATGGCCGAGCGCCGCCACGGCTGACATCGCAACGCCAGTGGCAAGGACCCAGCCTCCCGGCAAGCTCACCAGAACCGCGAGGACAACTGGGGGCACTGGCAGCAGCAGTATCGACCATTCGGCAATCCTGCTGGATGGCCAGACACCCCAGATGAACAGGGTGCATGCCAAGAGCAGAACAACCCAGCCCAGTGCTACGACCAGCACAAGTCCCTGCAAGAACGGCCTCCGATCCCTGATACCGAAGCGAACGTTCTCGGGCGTGGGCTGGATCGCGCCCCGCCCGACCTCCTTGCCCGAGTCTACCGCAGACGGGCGCGCTTTCTGCTTGACGCCCGGGTCAAGCCGGCTACTTCCCAGAGGTGCGACGACTGGCTCTACCCCGCCCGTGCGCCACACAAATGCGGCATCGGCACCGACGCCCCGCAGTGTAGTGCCTGACCCCAACGCTGGTGCCCCTAGACCTGTCAACGCGGGTCTCCACGATGTCCCACAGGCGGCTCTCATCGTTCTCAAGTAGACGTCGGAGCGCGAATGAGCAGATGTCCGCCATCTGAATCATGCTCGTAAGTGTGCTATCGACGAACAGCGGAGTCTCGACTATGTGGGGGATCTGACGGTACAGAGTGCCATCACGATGGAACTTGCGCGCGAGCTTGGTTAAACGAGGAGCGGCCGTGGAGTTGTTGTCGTGCACCACGATGCCCGTGGATCCGATGTTCGCGAGGCACGCCTCAAACCGAGTGAGAATCTGCTCGAATGCCTGCTCATAGGGTGAGCTCTGGGCGGCCGCGGGGAAGTCCGCCTTGCTAATTGCATCAGCGAATAGTCGAACGTCTTGCCATGAGGCGATCTCGCGCGCGAGATCATCCAGGCACCGAAGTCGTTCATCTCGTGTTAGGTGCAGGTACGGGAGTATTGCGCGGCTTTCACGTCGATACGCCTTGACCTTCGCGGGGCTACCCAATACGCCAATCGCCCCCGCCCTCTTGCGAATGGCGGTCTCAGCAGCGGCGCGACGTGCAGCGCCGTCGCGAAGGCGCAAGGTGGACGG
>CAZOSR010000191.1:0-4017 GCA_964582445.1 uncultured Coriobacteriaceae bacterium
AGGGACTTGACCCGTCCGTCGCCAGAAGGATGCGCCCCATCTCGTGGCAGATCTCATCGATGTCGCCGAGCCTGATGTCCTCAGCCGAACCCTTGATGCAGACGTCCATATCTCCCACCTCCCCTGTCTCCGAGGCAGACGGCGTATGCGCCTGCATACTCAGGCTAGGACTGGTCGGAGGCGAACGGAACGAAGCCCCCGCATGCGGCGCACACGGGTCGGCAAGGGGCGGCTAGGTACCGGTGAACGGCGTACAGGGATGCCCGGTCAGACGAATGGGACCGCTCACCGCCAAAGGAAGTCCGTTCGTCGCTCATGGAGCGACTGCGCCCGCCGCTCAGAGGTCGATGATGCGTGCGGAAGCCCGGTCAGCGGTGCAATCGAGCAGAGCGACGGTCGGGCCCCGACCATCGCGCGAACGGCCTCCGGCGCTGCCAGGATTCACGTACAGGATGTCGCCGACCGACTCGATCGATGCGCGATGCGTGTGGCCGCTGATGACCACCGTGACACCGGGCGGTGGTCCCTCGGGCTGTAGTGAGGACACCTGGTGGACCACCAGGACGCGATGGCCGTCGATCTGCAGCATCGCGCGTTCCTGCAAGCGCCACCCGAGATCGCCGGTGTCCATGTTCCCTCTGACTGCCACTACAGGCGCGATCGCGGCGAGATGGTCGATGATCCATGATGGGCCCACGTCACCCGCATGGATGATTCGGTCGACCCCCGCAAGTGCCTCATCCACCCCGGGGGGCAGCGTCCCGTGCGTGTCCGATATGACGCCGACGAGCACGATCAGAGTCCCAACGTCCGCTTGAGTGCGGGAGCCCGGCGCCGCGAGACCGGAACGCGGGTCTGCGCGCGATCCTTGAGCGTCAACTCCATGGTTCCGCCGTACATCGGCGCGACTTCGGCTATCTGTGACAGATTCACCAGATAGCGCCGGTGTACGCGGAAGAACCCCTGTTGCTCGAGACGGTGCTCAAGATCGGCAAGCGAGTACGTTGACAGATACCGCTCGCCGTCGGTGAAGATGTAGCTGTAGTCATCTTTGGCCATGACGTGGGTGATGTCATCCACTTGCAGCAGCAGCTTACGTCCGGCCTTCTCGACAGGAATGCGCTCCACGCGGGCCGGCGTCTGCGCCACCGGTGCGATCCGTTCCAGTGCACGCTTGAGGCGCGTGCCCTCCACTGGTTTGACGAGGTAGTCGGCAGCCGCCACCTCGAACGCTTTGACCGCGTGCTCGCTGTGAGCGGTGACGAAGATGAGCGCAGGTGGGCGCTCAAGCTCGGCGAGTGTCTCGGCAAGTTGAATCCCTGAAATGCCGGGCATGTCGACATCGAGGAAGACCACGTCATAGGGAATCGCCCGGATGAGCTGCAGCGCCTCCTTCGCGCTGCCTGCCTCCCCGACGATCTCAACACCACCGGCCTCGTCCAGCAAGAACCTCAACTCGGACCGTGCCGGCACCTCATCATCCACCAGGAGCGCCTTGAGAGCCATCGTCATCCGCCCGTCCCCGCCCCGTGCGGCTCCTCGATCGTCAAGGTGACGACGGTTCCGCCCCCCAGAACACTGTCGACCGAAAGGCCGCTCCCCGGACCAAAGTACCCCTTGAGCCTGTCATGCACATTGCCAAGCGCGATACCAAGACCCTTCCCGAAACCAGCCTCTAGCACGCGCGGAAGCTCCTCGGGGGGTATTCCCACCCCATCATCAGCGATGCGCACGCGAACGACGCCACCGTCGCGTACCCCGGAGAGCACGATGGAGAGCGGCCCTTCAGGCCGGATCCCGTGCTGCACGCAGTTCTCCACGACTGGCTGCAGGATGAACGCGGGCACGGCGGTGTCAAGGATCGCGGAATCGAGTTCGTCGATCACGCGAAGCCTATCGCCGAACCGCGCCTGCTCGAACCGCAGGTACGTGAGCGCGTACTCCACTTCCTGGCCGAGCGGAACGAGTCCCTCATTGTCCTCGAGCGTGCGGCGGTAGAACGCGGCGAACTCGCGCAGCAACTCGCGAGCGGTCCCCGGGTCGGTCCGGATGAGCATCGCAATGGTGTTGATGGTGTTGAAGAGGAAGTGGGGATTGATCTGCGCCTGCAGTGCCTTCAACTCCATCCGGCACGCAAGCTCGGTCTGCCGCTCCAATTCGGACAACTCGAGTTGGGTGGAGAGGAGCCTGGCGAGGCCGCCAACCATGGCTATCTGACTCTCGTTCAGCAGACGTGAGGTGGTGTAGTAGAACTTGAGCGTCCCAACGGGCGTATCGCGTACCTCCAATGGCACGACGATCGCGGCGCGTAGCAGGCACTCCACACGGGGACAGCCGATCTCCTCCTTCGTGCTGAGGATCCGGTGCTCGTTCATCTCGATGGCCTCGCGGGTCGCACGGGTGAGGATCGGTCCCCCCACTTCGTGGTGGTCTTCGCCCAGCCCGGCAAAACCCAGAACACGCTCGGTGTCGGTGATCGCCACGGCTGCCGCTTCGCTCTGCTCGAGCGCCAGTCGACACACCTCCTGCGCGGTCTCCGTGTCCAGACCCCGCCGGAGATACGCGAGCGAACGGTCCGCGATGACCACGATCTGGTGTGACTGCAACGCCCGGACGTGGTCGGGCCTGCTGATAAGACGCATCGCAACCGTCGTCACAGCGATGACCACCAGGGCGAGGACGGCCGGCGTTGCGATGCTCTCCGGACACAAACCGGCTGACCCGGCGGTCACGATCGCTGCGAGCGCGATGGTCACCACGAGTAGCACTGCATCAATCACCCATGATCGGATCGATGCGATCGTCGTCGCCTCCTTGCACATCGCTGCCAAGCGTCAGAAACGCGTACCGCCGACCGGTAACCCGGAAGCCAACCGCCCGGTAGAGCTCCAGCGCCGGCACGTTGTCACGCCTGGCCGACAACGACACATGCTGCGCTCCCGCATCGAAGGCCGTCTCGAGCGCAGACCTGACGAGATGCCGACCGATGCCCTGCCGCTGGAACGGCGTGTCCACGCACAGCCTGCCCAGCACCGCCGACCCGCGATCGACGGTGACGAGAGTATAGCCGAGGCACCGGCCATCTCGCTCGGCGAGCACCAGGCTACCTGTGCCCTGGAATCGCTCCAGATGTCGCCGATCGTACCTCCAAAACGGCTCGAAACATGCCGCATCGATACCGAGAACTGCGGAGATGTCGGCAGGTAGCGCAGGCCTGACCGTGCATGTGGCCGACGGCTCCGTGTGCCGTAGCTCGCCGACGCGAATCTCGAGCGTCTCGAGTATCTCACGAACACTGAGGCCCGCACTCCGATACAGCGGTACGTCCACCTCAAGCACCGGAGGGCTCACGAGGCCACTGAAGCCGTGCCGATCGGCGCAGACCCTCAGGTCGGCGATTGCCGCCGACAGGTCGTGATGAGGGCACCACAGAGCCTCGATGGCGATGAGATCGAGATGATCCCTCCACCGGTCCAGTACGGCCACGTCGCCACGCTCGTTCACCTGGATCACCCATGGTCGGCTGCAGTACACCGCCCGGAGCACGTCCTCGCTGGGGAAGATGCGCGCCGCAAGCAGTGGTCGGATGAGGCGCTCAAGCTGCGCGGTAGTCGCGTCCGAGAAGCGATGACGCGACATCACAGCCACCCGAGCTCGTTGGTGGCCAGCAGCACCGCCACGCCGAGCAACATGGCTGCGAATGCGATCCTCAGCGTGCGCTCCTTGATCGCCGCCGTGACACGTGCGCCGATCATCGCTCCGGGAATCACGCCAAGCGACAGCCCGAGCGCGATCGGTACGTCTATGTGGCCGAGAAGATAGTGAGTCACCGTACCGGGAACTGCGAGCAGCAGAACGGCGATGAGGCTCGTGCCGACAGCACGCTTAGCGTCGAATCCGAGGAACCGGACCAGTGCCGGTACCACGACGAAGCCGCCGCCCACGCCCAGGAAGCCCGAGTACAGACCGGTCACCACGCCGATTCCCGCAAGCCACACCCACGATTCCCTCCGACCC
>CAZOSR010000192.1:0-3968 GCA_964582445.1 uncultured Coriobacteriaceae bacterium
GCAAGCGCGTGCTCGCCGACGCGATCGCCGCCGGCATGCCCGACGACGGCATCGGCCTCGAGGCCGGCGGCTCCGGCGCGACCGCGTATGCGCATGCCGTGGCGACGTACCTGGGGTTCGGACTCAGCCGGATGACCGACATCGATAACGCACTCTGCCGGTGGGAGAGCAGCAAGACTCAGGTGCGCAACCTTTTCGGCCGTCAGGCCATCCCCATGATTTGGGACTTCGCTGAGAACAACGTATTCAATGACGCAGCTGGGGACTACGTCGTATCGCTCGGGAGTCTCGCCAGGGTGCTGGAGGCATCTACGCCGAACGCTTCCGGCTCTGCCCGTCAGCTCGACGCGACTTCGGCGATCGACGGCGTCGACCATCCGCTCATCTCCACCGACCCGCCCTACTACGACAACATCGGCTACGCAGACCTCGCGGACTTCTTCTACGTGTGGTTGCGCCGTTCGCTCGGCTCTGTCTACCCGCAGCTCATGAGCACCCTGCTCGTCCCCAAGTCGCAGGAGCTCGTCGCCACCCCGTACCGGTTCGGCGGCGACAAGCGCAAGGCCCAGGAGTTCTTCGAGCGCGGCCTCGGACAGGCGTTCGAGCGCATGCGCGAGGCGCACGACGCTCGCTTCCCGCTCACCGTCTACTACGCCTTCAAACAGGCGGAGAGCGAGGATGGCGATACGGGGACCGCATCCACGGGCTGGGAGACGATGCTCGAAGGGTTGCTCGCCGCTGGCTTTTCGGTCCTCGGCACGTGGCCGATGCGAAGCGAGCTCTCGAACCGGCCTGTCGCGTCAGGCACCAACGCCCTCGCCTCCTCGATCGTGCTTGTCTGCCGCCCGCGGCCAGCGAACGCCCCGCTCGGCACGCGGGGCGAGTTCCTGCGCCGCCTTCGCGACACGCTTCCCGCTGCGCTTCGCGCCCTGCAGCACGGCAGCATCGCGCCGGTCGACCTCGCGCAGGCCGCCATCGGCCCGGGTATGGCGGTCTTCTCGGCGTACTCGAAGGTCGTCGAATCCGACGGCAGCCGCATGAGCGTGCGCACGGCCCTCGGCATCATCAACACGGTGCTCGACGAGGTGCTCTCCGAGCAGGAGGGCGAGTTCGATCCGGCGAGCCGCTGGGCGATCGCGTGGTTCGAGCAGAACGGCTACGAGACCGGCGCCTACGGGGTGGCGGAGGTGCTCGCCAAGGCCAAGGCCATCTCGGTCGAATCACTCGCTGCGGACGGCTTCGTCGAGGCGGCCGCGGGCAAGGTGCGGCTGCTCCGCCGTGAGGAGCTTTCCGCGGACTGGGACCCGGCCACCGACAAGCACCTCACGGTGTGGGAGATCACGCAGCACCTCGTGCGCGCGCTCGAGCAGCGCGGCGAGGCGGCCGCTGCCGAGCTGCTGCACGCGGTGGGCCCATCGCTCGGCGAGACCGCGCGCGACCTCGCGTACCGACTCTACGCGCTCTGCGAGCGCAAGGGCTGGGCGAAAGACGCGATGCCCTACAACGCGCTCGTCGTGGCGTGGCCGGAGCTCGTGCGCCTGGCGGGGAGCCAGGGCGCCGCGGGCCCGGCGCAAGGCACGCTGGAGTTCTGATGGGTGGGGTTGGTATGAACGATGTTCCACATGCAGAGCGATTGGCGTCCGATCGCACGTGCACGCAGCCAGAGGTGCGGTATCCGCGGCGGTGTGCGGCGTGCGGGGGAGCAGTAGTGGGTTCTGCTGAGGCCATTTCCGTGGAAGTGCACGGCAGACAGGTGACGTTGGAAGGGATCGAGCACGGCTGTTGTGTGACGTGTGGGGAAGAGTACCTGTCGCTCGAAGTTGCCGCAGCGATTCAGAAGGCTCTCGGGGACGACAGCACCTGATTGTCGTTTTCGTGAGGGGTGTGGCATAGGTGACTGCTCTGATCACGCAGACAGGAAGAGTTTGACGACTTAGGCGCAGTTTTACAGATTGAGATAAACTACGTCTAAGTTGTAAAGGGGGTTTGATGGATCCGCGAACCAATCCGTTCGCACCCGGCGCGGGGACCAAGCCGCCGGCGCTGGTGGGGCGTGACGATCAAGTCGCATCGTTCGACGTGCTGCTTGAGCGGCTCGAGAACGGCTACTCCGAGCAGTCGATGATCATCACCGGTCTGCGTGGTGTGGGAAAGACGGTACTCCTGGACGTCTTCCGCGAGAAGGCCGAGGCCCGAAGGTGGGCGACGATCGAGTGGGAGGTCGAGAAGAGCGCCCCCTTCGAGCAGAAGATGGCGGTTCACGCACGGCGCGCGCTCGTGCAGATCGCACCGAAGCCGTCGTGGGGCGAGAAGCTTCGGGGCGCTGCTTCGGTACTGAAGTCGTTCTCGCTCACGTTCAGCCCGGATGGCAGCGTCACTGCGGGCTTGGACGTGGACGCGAGAGCCGGGTTTGCGGATAGCGGCACCCTCGCGGATGACCTCGGCGACCTCTTCGTGGCTCTCGGCGAGGCTGCTCGGGACCACGGCGTGGGCGTCGTGTTCTTGATGGACGAGATCCAATACCTCGAGCAGGGTGAGCTCGAAGCTCTCATATCCGCGCTGCACCGCTGCGCCCGGCGCTCGCTGCCGCTCACGCTGGTGGGCGCGGGACTGCCGCAGATACCGCGGCTCGCGGGAGAGGCGAGGTCCTACAGCGAACGGCTCTTCCGCTTCCCCCGCATCGGTGCGCTGCCGCCTGACGCCGCGCGGGACGCGCTCGCGTTGCCTGCTCGCGACAAGTGCGTCGAGTTCGACGACGATGCGCTGGACTACATCGTCGAGTACACGGAGGGCTACCCGTACTTCTTGCAGGAGTACGGCAAGGTGGCATGGGACGAAGCGCCGCAGACACCGGTCGCGCTTGCCGATGTCGAGGCGGTACGCCCGCTGGTCGAAGCCAAGCTCGACGAAAGCTTCTTCAGGGTCAGAGCCGAGCGCACCACCGACCTGGAGCTGCGCTACCTCTACGCGATGGCGCTGCTCGGGCCTGAGCCTCATCGCGCATCCGAGGTGGCTGCGGCCATCGGCAGGACCAGCGCACAGGCAGGGCCCGTGCGCTCCCGGCTCATCGAGAAGGGGCTGCTTTACACTCCGAGCTACGGGCTTGCCGGCTTCACGGTCCCGCAGTTCGACAGATTCATGCTTCGCGCGTATGCCGGTCTGTCCGTACGAGAGGATGACTAGATGGCACTGAGCAATCGCGATCGCGTCGGCAAGGGCCTCGATCTGCTCGCCCAGGGGCTTCGACCCTTCTTCATGCGCGAGATGCACGCCGCACTGGGAGACACATGGGCGGAGCAGGCCGCGGCCGATGCGAAAGAGGGCTCCTCGGCAGCCGAGTTCCGTGACGTCTACGTGCTGCTCAAGGCGATGTGGGACTACTGGCATCAGGTCTTCGGCAAGGTGCTCGGACATGCGGAGCGCACGCTCGTAAGCGAGCTTCGGGACGTGCGCAACAGGTGGGCGCACAATGAGCCGTTCACGGCGGATGACGCGTACCGCGCGCTCGACAGCGTACACCGGCTCTTGCTCGCGGTCTCGGCGCAAGAAGCGGTCGAGGTCGACCACATGAAGCAGGAGATGCTGCGCATCCGTTTCACGGAATCCGCGAAAAAGGAGGTGCAGCGCGCGGCCCAAGGCGCGCTTGCGGGCATGCCCATGGCGGGGCTCAAACCCTGGCGGCTCGTGATCAAGCCGCACGACGACGTGAGCTCGGGCCGCTACCAGACCG
Source organism: uncultured Coriobacteriaceae bacterium (assembly GCA_964582445.1). Lineage (GTDB taxonomy): Bacteria > Actinomycetota > Coriobacteriia > Anaerosomatales > Anaerosomataceae > Anaerosoma. Next base: position 3,731 of record CAZOSR010000192.1, read on the forward strand.
CCGAGTTCGCCGCCGACCTCGGCCAGGTGCACCGCGGCGAGGGCAGCGACGAGTACCGCGAGCCGCGCGAGTTCTTCCGCCGCACGTACATGACAGACGGGCTGCGTTCGCTGCTGGTCCGTGCGCTCAAGCGGCTCACCGGAACCGGCGGCGACCCGGTGATCGAGCTGCAGACCAACTTCGGCGGCGGCAAGACGCACTCGCTGCTCGCGCTCTACCACCTCGTGTCAGGAGCCGA
>CAZOSR010000193.1:0-3940 GCA_964582445.1 uncultured Coriobacteriaceae bacterium
CCGAGAGCCGGCACGACCGCCCGCTCGCTCCGGAGATCGCCTATCGGCTCGGCCGCTCGCTCGGCAGGTTCGTCCGCGCGGTCCGGCACGACGCTCTCTAGATGCGCAGAGGCGCGGCTGTATCGCGCGCTTCGGCCCCATGCTCGCGCGTTCCCGTGAGGGGTACACTGGGATCACACGGACAGGGGGCAACGCATGGCACGGGTGCTCGTCGTTGATGATGAAGTCAACATTCGCGAACTCGTGGGTCTGTACCTGCAGAGCGCAGGGTTTGAGGTGGAGTACTGCGCCGACGGGGCGGAGGCCGTCTCGCGCGCGTGCGCGGGTGGCTGCGACGTCGTCGTTCTCGACATCATGTTGCCATCGATGGATGGGATCGAGGTCTGTCACCGCATCCGTGAGCGGTCGGACGTGCCGATCATCATGCTCACGGCGCGTGAAGGTGATCTCGACAAAGTAGGAGCACTGGAGACCGGTGCCGATGACTACGTCACCAAGCCCTTCAGCCCACCGGAGCTTGTGGCTCGCGTCCGCGCGCTCATCCGTCGTGCGGGGACGTCCATCGGATCGTCGGCGCCACTCCGTATCGGCGCGCTCGAGATCGACCCAGCCACCCGCGAGGCCTCGGTGGCAGGATCGCCCGTAGCGCTCACCGCGCGCGAGTTCGACCTGCTGCATGCACTCGCCCGTCAACCGGGCGTCGTGCTCACGCGAAGGCAGTTGCTCGAAGCGGCGTGGGGTTTTGCCGAGTATGTTGACGAGCGCGGGGTGGACGTACACATCCGTCACATCCGCGAGAAGCTCGGCGACGACGCTGCTGCCCCTCGCTTCATCGATACGGTCCGCGGCGTGGGCTACCGTGCCGTTCGGGACGGCTAAGCTGATGACCGAACTGGCGCAGGCATATCCGGGCATCACGCGGCGGGTGCGCATGACGGTGGCAGCGGTCGCCGCCGTCTCGGTTGTGCTCACGGTCGTGGCGCTCTACGCCGTGTGGCTCGGTTCGACGGTCTCCATGAGGACAGCGGAGCTGTCACGCCAGGTGTACGCGATTGCACAAGGTATGGCCGCCGCGGGAGGCGTCGATTCCGGGGCCACCCCGGTCCTGACCGGAGTCCGCGCGCAGCTCTTCGAGGTCGAGGGACGTCTCCTCGACGCCAGCCTCCTGCTCGTGGACGACACGGGGGTCGTGATCCATCCGCTTTCCAGCGGGGGAGCGGCGGCAGCCTACGACGTGGAGCGTCTCACCGAGGCGCCGGATGCGCGGGGCGTCCGTACGGGCGTGAAGCGGGTACAGGGCGCCGGACAGGTGATCGTGGTAGCCGCGCCGGTGGGCAGCGGGCACCTCCTGGCGATCCAGCCGCTCCGCGAGGTCGTGCCCATGCTGCGAACGGGCGCGGTCATGGGGATCGCCGCTGCGCTGCTTGCGATCGCAGGGGCATGGCTCGCGGGCGGCGTGGCCGCCCGAAGGGTCACGGCACCCCTGGTGCGCCTCCGCGATGCTGCCGAGGCGATCGCCCGGGGTTCGTGGGGCCGCCAGGTCGCAGTGGAGGGTGATGCCGAGGTGCGGGCCCTTGCACGCTCGTTCAACGCGATGTCGGCTCGCGTCCACGCAGCGTACTCGGCACAGAAGGAGTTCGTCGGTGACGTTTCTCACGAACTGCGGACGCCGATCACGTCCATCCAGGGGTACGCAGGCGCGCTGCTTGACGGGATGGCCGACACCGAGGAGAAGCGCGAGTGTTTCGCGCGCATCATCCGCGATGAAGCCGGGCGCCTGATGGAGCTCACCAGCACGCTTCTCGCACTTGCCGATCTCGATTCCGGACGTGTCGCGATCGCCCGCGGGCCCATCGATACCGCGGGGCTTGCCGAGGTGCTGCGTGCGCGTCACGACTCATCTGCGGCCACGCTCGGAATCGATCTGCATGTGGACGACCTCGCTGGTCCTGCTCCCCATGGGGATGCGGACCGGCTGCTGCAGGTTGCATCCGCGCTGATCTCCAACGCGCTTGCGTACACGCCTGCCGGCGGCGAGGTACGTGTGGGCACTGGCGTCGAGGGCGACCAGTGGACGCTCATCGTGGATGACTCGGGGCCGGGCATACCCGAGTCCGAGCGCGACCGGGTGTTCGACCGATTCGCGCGGCTGGACGCCAGCCGCGCATCAGCAACCGGTGGATTCGGCCTGGGCCTCGCGATCTGCAAGCGTCTCGTCGAGGCAATGGGAGGCTCCATCAGCGCGGAGGATTCGCTCGCTGGGGGTGCACGCCTGGTCGTCGCACTGCCGCTCGAGGGCGCGGCATCATCAGACGCCTCGGCGGGTGCTTAACCGTATCTCAACATGCGCTTCATCCTGGCCCAACCTCCGCATCCGATACTCCCTGTGTACGACCGTGACGTATCACGTGCGATAGACGTTACTATCGATGGGGTGATGATGATGAAGAAGGGTCTCTCAAAGGCGCTTGCGTTGACAGTCGTCAGCGTTCTGGTGCTTGCCTTCACGGCTCCGGCGGCGCTTGCCGGTCAGGGGTCCGTTGTGGCTCAGAGCGGCCCAGCCGCTACCGCTCCGTCCAACCAGGCGGGTCCCTCGAACCTGCAGGACCGGATTGAGTCTGTGCTCCAGCGGCGCGCTACGCGCTTCGATCAGGCGCTCCGCGCGATGGAGCAGCGCCAGGAGCGCATCATGCAACTCGCCGGTGTCGTCGAGCAGGCCGGTGGTGACGTCTCCGAGGTCCGCGAGATGCTTCAGGAGTGCGAGCAGCTCCGTGCACAGGCGCGGGAGCAGGAGCGGATCGCGGCGCGTGAGTTCCTTGGCGTGCCCGAGGCTGGCAATCGCAGGGGAGCATTCCTCAGCGCCCGGAATCAGGCCCGCATCTCGGTGAGGACGATGAACCAAGCACGTTTCCAGTTGCGTGAAGCCGCCAAGCTCCTGCACGATATCGCCGAGGATCTCGAGGTTGAGGAAGACGCCGAGTGAGGATGCGCGTTGTCGCTGCCGGAGCGCTGATCGTCGTCGTGGCGCTCACGGCAGGGTGTGACAGAGGGGTGACGACGGAGGAGACGACCTCGCCAGAGGCCGTCTCGCCGTCGTCAGACCAGGTCACGTCTCCTGGGTTCAGCACGGATGCGAGCGCCCCGGCCATGACGGATACGGACGGACCCGTCGACAGCGCTATCTCTCCCGACGATCCGTTACCGGCGCCGGACGATCAGGAGGCCATCTCGCTCGAGCTTGAGACGATCATCCGTGAACTCGACGAGATGTCTCTGCCTGACGATACGGACTTTGGGGACATCGAAGACGTACTTGAGTGACGTGAGCGCCTTCCGATCACACATACACATGGGCGCGGCCCCCTGGGGGGCCGCGCCCATGTCATCGGATGCGGGTGCTACAGGTACTGCCACACGTCGTCGATGCCCGCGTCACTTGCCGGGACGCACTCGGTGATCGACAGCGCGTAGGTCCCGGTCTCAGGGTCGATCAGCCGCAGGTCTACGGTCTCCGGATCCTCCAGCCACTTGCCATCCTGGCCGATGAGCCGCTTCACGCGCGGCCGCAGCAGGTCGTCCTTGTTGACCCTGAACACCACGGCGGTCGAGCCGTCGTCAACCGTCACCACGGCACCCATCGGGTAGATTCCGAGCATTGCCACGAGTGCCTTGGTGACGCTCGGATCGTAGGCCTTGCTCCGACCCTGCATGAGCACCGCGAGCGCCTTGTCAGGACGGATCTCACGGCGGAACGGGCGCCGTGTCGTCATGGCGTCATACGCATCGCACAGCGCCACGACCTTGGAGAAGAGGTGCTGCTCCTGCGGTCCTTCCGGCCTCGGGTAGCCCTGGAGATCGTGTCGCTGATGGTGCTCGTACGCCACGACCATCGGCATCTGGTCCACCAGCTGGATGCGCTTCAGCAGGTCGGCGCCCTCGG
>CAZOSR010000194.1:0-3925 GCA_964582445.1 uncultured Coriobacteriaceae bacterium
CCGAGAGTTGCGAGGGGAAGTAATCCACGCGGTCGGCCAGACCCACGCGAGTGAGTTGCTCAACGGCGATCCGCTCGGCCTCGGCTTTATCGCGCTTGAGCACCTTGCGCTGCGCGAGCATCACGTTGCCTTTGGCGGTGAGGTGCGGGAACAGGTTGAAGCTCTGGAACACCATGCCGATCTTCTCGCGCACCTCGTTGATGTTCGTCTCGTGGTCGTTGACCTGGACGTCCTCGAACCATATCTCGCCGCCCGTGGGCTCCTCAAGACGGTTCACGCAGCGAAGGAGCGTTGACTTGCCCGAGCCGCTCGGCCCGAGGATAACGACCACCTCGCCGCGCTGCACGTCCATGTCCACACCCTTGAGCACCTCGAGGGGGCCGAAGGCCTTCTGCAGATTCTTGATGCGCAGGATCGCGTCAGCCACCGCGCTCACCTCGATTCGTGTTTGGCCGCGGAATGGTCGAAGTCCCGCTGCTGCGGATCGCCAACGGCGGAGCCCAACCCGGGACCGGCCGCGTCGGCCGGCGCAGGAACACCCGCGCCGAGAAGCACGCCTCGCTTCGGCCGCCCCTTAGGCGGCGAGGACGCGCCGTGCTCACTCTGAGCGAGCTTGGTCTCGAGCCTGCCCACCAGGTTGATGAGCGGGATGGTCACGATCAGGTAGTAGCCAGCGGCTACCATGAACGCTGTCAGGTTGGCGTTGCGGGCAACGTAGTTCTGCGAGTACATCATGAGCTCGAAGATGCCCACCGCTGCAAGCAGCGCCGTGTCCTTGAACAGCAGGATGAACTCGGAGGTCATGGTCGGCAGCACGCGCTTGACGGTCTGCGGGATGATCACGTACCGCATGGCCTGCCAGTAGTTCATGCCCAGCGAAGAGGCCGCCTCGAACTGCCCCTTGCTGATGGACTGGATGCCCGCGCGGAAGATCTCGGCCAGATACGCCGATGAGTTGAATGACAGCACGGCCACCGCCGATGGGAAATCGGGGATCCTCAGCCCCACGGTCCGGAAGCCGATGAAGACAACGAATATCTGCAGGAACAGCGGTGTACCACGGATGACATTGATGTACGCCGCGGCGAGCCACCGAACCGGCGCGATCTTGGCCATCTTCATGAACGCGACCAACAGGCCGCCGATGATAGAGATCGGGAACGCCAGAGCCACGAGCGACAGCGATGTGGTCCAGCCCTTGAAAAGCAGTGGTACCGCCACCACCAGGTGCTGAGGCTTGAAGAAGATGTTCAGGAACTTGACCGAGTTCCACGATTCGACAATGTCTTGGTTGTCGAGCCAGCGCGAGAGCACTTCCTGCCGAGGCGGCGTGTCGTACTTGACGGTGAGATCGGTGTCCTGGCGGACCTCCGTGCGCGTGCCTGTGGCCACGCCGTACTCCACGGGGATCTCATACGTCCCGCCCGCGATCGGCGTGACCACATCGTAGACCTCGATGAACAGGTTGCTCGACGCGGGAACAGCGGGGTCGAAGGCGATGCGCACCGCGCCGCTCTCGAGCAGCTCGAACTCGTACTCCGCCTGGATCCGGCGAAGTCCCTCAAGAAGCGTCAGCTGGATGTACGCGTCCTCGGTGTCGAAGCCCTCGGGGAAGAGGAAGTCGATGTGCTCGAGCTCCGCATCGTCATCCATCGTGGCCTGGTAGGTGAACCGGGTGTGGACGCCGCCGGTCTTCTGATCGATCGTCATGCGGCTCGTGCTCATCGCGAGTGCGGGGGCTGCGAGAGAAAGCAGCACGACCAGGAGCAGGGCGCCGGCCGCGGCCCTGCGGAGTAACGCGGATCGGCCGTTGCGGTCACTCATGGGCGGTTCCCCATTCCTGTCCGTGATGTGACGAGGGACCCCCGGATTCCCGGGAGTCCCTCGCAGAATACCGTATGCGCTACCCGCTCTGCATCACTGTATGCAGATGGAGCGCGATTCGACCCTACTCAGGGGCGATGCCGAACCACTTCTCGTAGATCTCGGCGTAGGTGCCATCGGCACGAAGCTCGGCGAGCGCATCGTTCATGGCGGCAAGCAGCGCGGGATTCTCCTCGCTCACCGCGAAGCCGTACTGCTCGCCCGTGGGGATCTGGGCAACGATCTCAAGACCGCGATCGTCTTCCTTGAGCAGCTCGGTCGAAACAGGCAGGTCGTTCACGATCGCATCGACGTTGCCGGCAGCAGCGGCCGAGAAAGCCTCGGTGGCGTTCTTGAACGGAACGAGCTCGGCGTCCGGGATGTTCTCCTGCGCCCAGGCCTCACCCGTCGTACCCGACTGCACGCCGATCTTCTTGCCGGCGAGGTCCTCGGGAGCGTTGTAGGTGGAACCCGCGGCCATCACGAGCGACTGGTTGGAGTCGTAGTACGGATCGGTGAAGTCGATCTCCTCTTCACGCTCGGGCTTGATGGTCATGCCCGACGCGATCACGTCGAACTTGCCACCGGCCTGCAGCGTCGGGATCAGCGTGTCGAAGATCTCGGTCATGAAGACGACCTCGAGGCCCAGCTTCTCGCCGATGGCGTTCATGAGATCGACGTCGAAGCCCTCAGCCACATCGCCGTTCATGGACTCGAACGGCGGGAACGCCGTGTCCGAGCCAACAAGCAGCTTGCCCTCCTCGACCAGCACGAACTCCTCGGCGGCGGGCTCGGTGCCCTCGTCCGCGGGCTCTTCGGTCGTGGTTTCCGGCTCCTCTTCTTCCGCCGCACAGCCGGTCAGCGCGAGCATGCTGAACGCCAGCGCGAAGGCCATGAAGAGAGCCACGAACTTCTTGGTCTTGCTCATGGAGCCTCCTTTGACTGCCGGGTGTACGAGCCACCCGTACCCCCTTGTCTCATCGGTGCATAACTATACCAGGTGAGGGCAAGGTTCGTGAATGAACGTGAGAATATCCACGGATGCAGGCCGAATATGCAGCACGCAGTACACCCGTGCGCCAGCGACAGGTAGGCTATGCAGACTGCGCAGTCAGTCCGCAGCCACCTCGGGCACGGTGAGCTGCGGCAGGTCTCCCACCCACTTGCGCCTGATGGTCTCCAGAACGCCATCGGCCGCCATCGCATCGAGGGCCTCGCGCACGGCGGTCTCGAGTTCAACGGCGTCCTTGGCCACTGAGACACCCAGCGGCTGCGCCTCGCCGAACTGGCCCGCGAACACAACGCCGTCGTGGTCGCGCGCGATGTACGACCCCACGGTGGCGCTCGCGGCGACCACGTCCACTTCACCGGCCGCCAGCGCGTCGAACGCGCCTCGCAGGGTGTCAAAACCGGTAACCGCGCCTTCGCCGAGCTCGTACTCCAGCGCCCAGAACGACGCGCTCTCGCGCTGCGTCCCCACCCGGAGCGATGCGACCTCCTCGAGGGTGATCGTCGGCACCTCCGACGTCTCGGCCGATGCCAGCGTGAAGAACGCCGGACCGTCGATGATGTAGCTCCCCGCGGTGGCGACATCGGCAAGTACGGCCTCCGTGATCGGCACCGCACCGAGCATGATGTCGGCGGTTGTGCCATCGAGCGCGGATGCCATGGCCGACGGCTGCACGTCCACGATCTCCAGGCGGAGCCCCAGCCGCTCGGCGATCGCTGCGGCCACATCCACATCGATGCCGGCGCGCACTCCTGCGTCGGTGCCGCCGAACGGCGGATATGCGAGATCGACGCCGGCCTTGAGCACCCCCGCCTCGGCAATGACCGGCGGCTCCACCGTCGGCGTGAGCGCGGGCTCCTCGGCCGGCTGCTCCTGGCAGCCCGCCAGGCTCGCCATCAATGCGATCGCAACCACCGCTACCACCAGCTGACGTGCCCGCACCGGCGCGCTCCCTTCGTGAGATGAGCCATTGTGCTCGATTCCCGCCCGCATCTGCGGGCCCCGCATAGCTTTCACCCGGCTGACCTGGTCTTTGGCCCCACACCCGCATAC
>CAZOSR010000195.1:0-3879 GCA_964582445.1 uncultured Coriobacteriaceae bacterium
AGGCGCTCCTGGAGCTTCTCGCGGTCGAAGTCGGAGTCGGAGTTCTCGATCTCGGCCTTGATCTGGTTGATGCGTGCCTTGATCTGGTCCTCATCACCCTTGCCGCCGATGATGGTGGTGTCGTCCTTGGTGATCTTGACCTTCTCGGCGCGGCCGAGCATCTCCAGCGTGACGTTCTCGAGCTTGTGGCCGAGCTCCTCGCTGATGACCTGGCCACCGGTGACGATGGCGATGTCCTCGAGCATGCGCTTGCGGCGATCACCAAAGCCCGGCGCTTTCACGGCGACAGAGGTGAAGGTGCCACGAAGCTTGTTCACGATGAGGGTGGCGAGCGCCTCGCCTTCCACATCCTCGGCGATGATCAGGAGCTGGCGTCCCGCCTGCATGACCTTCTCAAGCACGGGCAGCAGATCCTGGATGTTCCCGATCTTGCTGTTGGCGATGAGGATGACCGGGTCGTCGATCACGGCCTCCATGCGATCGGGATCGGTGATCATGTATGGCGACACGTAGCCCTTGTCGAACTGCATTCCCTCGACGGTCTCGATGTCGATGCCGAAGGTCTGGGACTCCTCAACGGTGATGACACCATCCTTGCCCACGACCTCCATCGCCTCGGCGATCTTGTCGCCGATAGCCTCGTCCGCCGCCGAGATGGAACCGACGTGGGCGATCTCTTCCTTGTCCTCGATCTCCTTGGCGTGACCCTTGATGGTGTCGACGACAGCGTCGACTGCCTTCTCGATGCCGCGCTTGACGGCAAGCGGGTTCGCGCCAGCAGCCACGTTGCGCAGACCCTCGCGCACGATGACCTGCGCAAGCAGCGTCGCAGTCGTGGTGCCGTCACCGGCAACGTCGTTGGTCTTGGTGGCGACTTCCTTGACGAGCTGAGCACCCATGTTCTCGATGGGATCCTCGAGCTCGATCTCCTTGGCGATGGTCACACCGTCGTTGGTGATGGTCGGAGCACCGAACTTCTTCTCGAGCACAACGTAACGGCCGCGGGGGCCGAGGGTCACCTTGACAGCGTTGGCCAGCTTGTTGACGCCGGCCTCGAGGCCACGACGGGCCTCTTCATCGAAGCGGATGTCCTTTGCCATTCAGTGATTCCCCTCCTTCTTCAGTATCAGATGCGGATGATCGACGTGCTAGGCGTTGACTACAGCGAGGATGTCGTTCTGCGACATGATGAAGAACTCCTCGCCCTCGACCTTGATCGAGGTCTTTCCCCACTCCTTGTAGATGACGACGTCGCCGACCTTGACATCCATCGGCACGCGCTTCTCGCCCTCGTCGTCCCATCGACCCTCGCCCACGGCGACGATCTCGCCCTTCTGAGGCTTCTCCTTGGCGGAGTCCGGGATCACCAGACCGCTCTTGGTCTGCTCCTCAGCCTTGGCCGGCTTGACAACGACATTGTCGAACAGCGGCTTCAGATTCATGCTCTACCCTCCTGTTTCATACGCTTGACTCACAGACGGATACCGCGTCATGCGCGGTGGTTGCCAGATGCCCCCGGTTGGGAGACTTGGCACTCTAGACCCCCGAGTGCCAACACCACCGAATGATAGTACCCGCAACCGAGGGATTCAAGACCCCCCTACGCACCACTTGTAGATTCTTTGAGCGCCCTACACTCAGATTCGTTTGCCGAGGCGCAGGTCAGGTACGGCGTCAGCCTCCAGGCCGAGGAACCGGCCAGCCACAAGCGCATCGTGCGCCGCAGCAGCGATCATCGCCGCATTGTCTGTGCATAATCCAAGCGGTGGCACGCTCAGAGGGATGCCCTCGATCGCGAGTGCCTCCCTAAGCGAATCGCGCAGCGCAGGATTCGCCGCAACACCGCCCGCGAGCACTACAGCGCGGGCACCGGTGGCATGAACCGCCTTGAGCGTCTTGGCGACCTGGACCTCGGTGACCGCCGCCTGGAAAGACGCCGCGATATCCGGAATCCTGAGCTCTCGCCCCTCCCTGCGCTCGCGCTCCACGTACTGGATGACAGCAGTCTTGAGTCCCGACAGGGACACATCGAGATCGTCGGTGCGCAGCATGGGTCGCGGGAAGGGGATGGCTGCCGGATCGCCCTCCGTTGCCAGACGTGAGATCACCGGTCCCCCCGGATAGCCCAGGCCGAGGAGCTTGGCCACCTTGTCGAACGCCTCACCCGCAGCATCGTCGAGGGTGCTTCCGAGCACGTTGTAGTCTCCCCATCGCTCGACGTGGACGAGCATCGTGTGACCGCCCGACACCAACAGCGCCACGAGTGGTGGCTCCAGGCCGGGGTCGAGCAGCCGTGCCGCGTAGATGTGCCCCTCGAGGTGGTTCACCCCGACGAGCGGCATCCCGGTGGCAGTCGCAATGCCTTTCGCGTAGGCCAAGCCGACCACGAGCGCGCCCACGAGTCCCGGACCAGCCGTGACAGCCACGGCGTGGCAGTCCCCGAACGTCACGCCGGCAGCATCCAGCGCCTCGTCGACAACGCCCACGATCGCCTCCGTGTGCTTGCGTGAGGCGATCTCAGGCACCACACCACCGAACCGAGAATGGAAGTCCACCTGGCTGGCGATCACGCTGGAGAGCTCCTCACGACCACCGCGCATCACCGATGCGGCTGTCTCGTCACAGGAGCTCTCTATCGCGAGGATGAGATCCTCGCCTTTGGCCGCGGCACGCATGGCAGCCAGCTGCGGCGCGAGAGGCCGCGACCACAGCAGGAGCGCATCGTCGCCGCTGACAGGGTAGTAACCGGATCGTCTTCCGGCGACATCGAATCCGCACGAGCGGTACAGGGTCAGTGCCCTGCTGTTGCCCGCCGCAACCTCGAGCGTGAGCCTGGACGCACCTGCCTGAGCCGCATCCGCAGCAAGCTCCCACAGAAGCTTCCTGCCCACCCCGTTGCCGCGGTCCGCAGATGCCACGGCCAGATCGAGCACATGGCCCTCGTCTGCTACGGTCATGACGCCGCCGTAGGCGATGATCTCCTCATCGCGGCAAACGACCTTCCAGCTGCGGTCGGAGCGACCCAGCTCGTCCTCGAACATCGTTGCAGTCCAGGGATCCGGGAAACTGTCCGTCTCGATCGTAAGGACAGCGGACACGTCCCGCGGCTCCATGCGCCTCGTCACGAGCATGTGACACCGCCTCCGGGACCAGCAACACCGTTCGAAGGCGGGACATCGGCGCCCGGCCGCTCAACCTGTTTGCGCCGCTCCGCCTCCTCGGCATCGGAAAGGCGCGTATAGACGGGCAGCAGGGCGCCGGGATGCGCGGTCCGATACGCCGCGGAACACTCCTGCGCCACGATCTCTCGCACGGTCGACGGCCCGGAGGCGGCCCAGGCCGCGTCTATCAGCGAACCGCCATCGGGACTCCAGAGGTGCTCATCGGCAACGAGCATGCCCTCTTGCGATCCACCCTCAAAGACCGCGCTGTGCTTCCTGAGCGCGTTTCCCGCGAGTACCAGTTCGCCGCTGTGGGGTGTCCATTCGCGCACGGCCTCCCCGGGGAGCGTCACGCGATCCGGGCCGAGCCGGTGGACGCCATCGGCATCGACCCTGAAGAGCGCAGGGTACACCTCTCCACGCATCGCATCCCCCACCACCCCGATGAAGCTCCTGCCCTTGAGCCCGCCGGAACGCCAGACGCGCCAAGCCACGGCATCGAGCGTGCCGAACCCCACAAGCGGCAGTCCTGCCCCGTGAGCGAAGCCTTTCGCGGTAGCCACACCGATGCGGACTCCGGTGAACGATCCCGGTCCCCGACCGCAGGCGACCCCGGCAAGCTCGCCCGGCTCGAGGCCGGCTTCGGCCAGCACACGCTCCACCGCGGCGAGCAGCACGGTGTTGGCCGCTCGGGGAGCTGGTAGGTCGGTTGCCGCAA
>CAZOSR010000196.1:0-3871 GCA_964582445.1 uncultured Coriobacteriaceae bacterium
GGACCTTCTTGGCATGGCAGGACGGGGCGTCGTGGAACGCTGGAAGACCCGCGTGGCGATGAGGTCGGCCGATATCGTCACCGTCAACTCCGAGGAACTCCGGCGAGCCGCGGAGGATCTCGGCGCCGCAGCGAGGCAGATCGAGAAGGTGGTCATCGGCATCGATCCGCAGCCGTTCCTCGGTGCCGACGACGACAAGCAAGAACTGCCGCCGCTCGTGCTGTCGACGCGGCGGCTGGAACCGCTCTACAACGTCGCGGACATCCTGGCCGCGTGCGCCGACCTGGCTCGAGGCGGTCGTCGGCTGCGGCTCGTGGTGGCAAGCGACGGCAGCCTTGCCGGTACGCTGCGCGAGATGGCCGCACGCCTTGGCGCTGCCGATTTCGTCGAGTTCGCCGGCTTCGTCGATGCGGAGGATCTGGTCCGCCTTTACCGCCGGGCGAGCGTGTACGTGTCGGTGCCCTCGAGCGACTCGACGGCCGTTTCGCTGCTACAGGCCATGGCAGCCGGCTGCGCTGTGGTTGCAACCGATCTCCCCGCGACTCGCGAGTGGGTCGATCCCGCCGTGGGGAACCGGCTTGTCGGTGTGGGTGCGCCGCACGAGATCGCGGCCGCGATCGCCGGGTTGCTCGACGCTCCGGACGTTCGCGTCTCAGCGGGTCGCGCGAACAGCCGGATCGTCGTTGAGCGCGCTGACTGGACCGCCGAGATGGATGCCATGGAGGCGTTGTACGAACGGATTGCAGGGGGCTCGCGATGAAGGTCGTTATGCTCGTCCTCAACGACATGACCTGGGACGCGCGTGTCGACAGGGAGGCTGCCGCACTCGTGGAGGCGGGCCACTCGGTGACGGTGCTTGCCCTGCGTTCGGACGGCTCGGCGGAGCACGAGCGCCGCGATGGGTACGCCATCCACAGGGTGGCCGAGCACACCTCGGCGAGTTGGAGCAGACCGCTGCGCAAGGTCGGCGAGCTGCGCCGCCGTGCGCGGACGCTCGTGAACGCAGCCATCGAGCTGGCCCCGGATGTCATTCATGCACATGACACGGACACGCTGGTGGCTGCGGCCCAGGCTGCCAGGCTTCTCGGAGTACCGCTCGTCTACGACGCCCACGAGCTGTATCCGGACATGATCTCCGAGTTCGGGGCACGGGGCTCGTGGCCGGTTCAGCGGTACTGGCACACCATCGAGCGGCGTCACATCCCCCGGGCAGCGGCCGTGATCACGGTGAGCGACGGGCTCGCCGCGGAGCTCCGCAGCCGTTTCGGCGTGAGCCCAGTGGTGGTCCGGAACGTCCCGGTACTCTCACCGCTCGCTCGTACTGGACGCTTGCGTGCTGAACTCGGTCTGCTTGGTGACGACAGGCGTATCGCGCTCTACCAGGGCGTCCTGATCCCCGGAAGGGGACTCCGGTCGCTTGTGGAGGCTGCGGCGCGTGTCCCCGGCCTGATCCTCGCGATACAAGGATTCGGACCTGAGGAGGCGCCCATGAAGGAGCGCGTCCGGGCCCTTGGGGCGGAAGAGCGCATACGGTTCATGGGGAAGAAGACCCCGGCCGAGTTGCACGAGTACGCATGCGGCGCCGATATCGGTGTCCTGATCTACGAGCGCACGACCCTCAACAACTACCTCGCCAGCCCCAACAAGCTGTACTCGTACCTGATGGCAGGTCTGCCCGTCGCGGGAAGCGCATTCCCGGGCATCGCGGAGGTAGTCTTGGACGAGCGAGTGGGGTTGACCTTCGAGTCATCCGACATCGGCAGCATCTCAGCCGCCCTCGAGGCGCTTGTGGCAGATCCGGCGGCGCGCCAGGAGATGGGTGACCGTGCCCGGTTGCTCGCGGAGACCAGGTTCAACTGGACAGTCGAGAAGCAGGCGTTGCTTGACGCGTACGCCCGGCTGGCGGTGAGCGTTTCGGCGGGCGCATAGCGGCACCTCGCTGCTCGTGGTGCGGCGCACGCGCTACACTGCCGTATATGGAGCCGACCACGCCACTCTTCACGGTCCTGATCCCCGCGCACGATGCCGGGGCGACTATCGCGCGAGCGGTCACGGGTGCTCTGGCGCAGAGCGTGCAGGACATCGAGGTCATCGTTGTGAACGACGGCTCGAGCGATGACACCGGATCGATTGTTCGGGGTTTCACGGATGAGCGTGTCGTGCTCGTCGAGCAGGCTGCAAGCGGCTCACCGGCGGGCGCACGCAATGCTGGACTTCGCGTGGCGCGTGGAGAATTCATCGCTTTCCTCGATGCTGATGACGCGTGGTATCCCGAGAAGCTGGCACTGGTCCGAGCGGCGTTTGAGGCGGATTCGTCGCTCGACGCAGTGGCGCACGACATGAAGCTGGCGGGGCCATCAGGGGATGACGGCGTGCGAGCGTATCGCCTGGACTCCCGGGACCTGTATCAGCAGCTGCTCTACCGGGGCAACTTCCTCACCACCTCGGCGATGACAGTCCGTACGGAGAAGGTGCGAGAGGTCGGCGGCTTCACGGAGGCGGTCGACCGCCCGGTGGCCGAGGACCTCGATCTGTGGCTCAGGCTTGCGCAGGCGGGACTGCGGCTGCGCATGCTGCCCGAGGTCCTGGGTGTGTACACCGTCGGGGGTGGCATCAGCGGCGATCACGTTCGCGCGCTTCGCGACACGTTCGCCGTACTCGATCCGCACTACGAGCGCCTGGCTTCCGGGGGGCGGCTCCACACACGTGGCGCGCTGGTGCGCCGGGCGCGAGCCCTTGGCGCCCTGGCGCTCGATCAGATGCGCGGCGGTCACCCGGTGGACGGTCTCCGGACCGCTCTGGGTGTCGTGCCGGATATCATCGGCCGATGGCTGAAGTACCGGAGGCTCGGATGAGCGGCCGGAGACTGCGTGTGCTGCTCGTGGCCGCCGCCACATCCGTGACGGGCGGCGGGGAGCGGCACGTGGCGGACCTGCTGAGACTGCTGCCCGCGCGCGGCATCGAGATCGGCATCGCTGCCCCTCGTGGCGGGGACCTTGAGTCGCTCAGCGCTCGCTGCAGCGTGCCGCACTTCGCCGTAGACATCGCGCACGGCTTCTCGCCGACTGGGATCCGCCAGCTGCGCTCGGTCATCCGCGCGTTCGACCCCGACCTCGTGCACGCGCACGGCTCGCGCGCGGCGTTCTACGCACGCATCGCCGACCCGGAGGCACCGCGACGCGTCGTCTACACCCTCCACGGCATCCACGTCGATAAGGCGGGCTCCGCCGTTCGCCAGCGCGTCCTGCTCACGGCGGAGCGCCTTCTGAAGCGCCGGACAGCGGCCTTCATCACCGTGAGCGAGGCCGACCGCCGCACCGGCAGCAGGCTCGGCATCATCACGGTCGCGGCCTCGACGGTGGTCCAAAACGGCGTCGCGATGCCCGCCGGGCGCCCTGAGCGCGGGGCGCTGCGCAGCGAGCTCGGGATAGCGCCCGATGTGTCACTCGCACTGTCGGTTGGACGGTTCGAGGAGCCGAAAGACCAGCGCACGCTCATCACCGCGTGGGCCGAGGTGCTGGAGCGCATGCCCGGCGCCGTGCTCGCCCTTATCGGGTCGGGGCAGCTCGAGGAAGAGCTGCGCGCGCTGATCGCGGGCCTGGACATCGGCGGCTCGGTCCGCCTGCTGAAACCACGTCCGAGCCTCGCCTCGGCATACGCCGACGCCGACCTCTTCGCACTCTCATCGCTTTGGGAGGGTCTGCCATACGTCATCCTCGAGGCGATGGCCTCCCGGGTGCCGGTGATGGTCACCCGGGCACCGGCGTCGGCGAAGGCGGCGGCCACGGCGAGGCCGATCCCGTTGGACCCGCCGGTGACCAGCACCTGGGCTCCGTCGAAGTCGAAGCTCACGCTCGTCACGCCCGTCCCC